>JALGUK010000192.1:1783-5955 GCA_029820875.1 Candidatus Zipacnadia bacterium | reverse complement strand
TTGTAACCGGTCAGCTTCCTCGAGGGGGAATGGCAGGGCAAAGTGCACAGGGCTTAATTGACCAGGGGGGCTGGCTGATTTACCGGTTGTCCTCAAGGTTTGATAGCCGAGGCTCTCGGCGTGGTGTCATAATCGCCAGGGCCCCGGCTATTGTGCTTGTGTGTCCCCGAAAGCATTCCCCGCAAAGGGTTTTCCGCGCTGCATGTGGAAGCGCTGCTGATGAAGTGCTGATGCACCCGTCAGGAGATGCTGCTGATGCCGTCATCCGATGCGCCACCCCGTTTATCCGTAGTCATACCGGTGTACAATGAAGAGGAGGGAATCGAGCCCCTCCTGGCCGCTATCCGCGATGCGCTTGAAGATATCGAAGGCGGGTATGAGGTCGTTTTGGTGGATGACGGCAGCACGGATAGGTCAGCCAATTTACTGGAGAGTGCGGCTAAGGAAGACCCGCATCTGAAGGTCATCATATTGCGCCGCAACTTCGGCCAAACTGCTGCATTGGCCGCCGGCTTCGATTATGCGCGCGGAGCGATTATCGTCGCAATGGATGCCGATCTCCAGAACGATCCGCATGATATTCCCAAGCTGCTTGCCAAGCTCGATGAAGGCTACGATGTGGTCAGCGGCTGGCGGAAGGACCGCAAGGACAAGTGGCTGACCCGACTGGTCCCCTCGCGCATAGCAAACTGGCTTATCTCGCGGATTACCGGCGTTCGGCTCCACGATTACGGCTGCACATTGAAGGCGTATCGGCGCGAAGTACTCGAGGGCGTGCACCTTTACGGGGAGATGCACCGCTTCATTCCCGCCCTGGTGGCGATGGTCGGGGGGAGCGTGGTCGAGGTGCCCGTCAAACACCATCCGCGGCGTTTCGGGCGTAGTAAGTACGGACTGGCCCGGACCGTGAAGGTCGTGCTCGACCTGGTAACGGTGAAATTCCTTTCCGCCTACTCGACCAAGCCGATTTATCTTTTTGGCGGGACGGGACTTGGCCTGTTGGCGGGCGCTTTCCTCTCGGGCACCGCTGCGGTCGTGATGAAGCTGGCCGGTTTCAAGACGTTCACACGCAACCCGCTGACGCTGCTGACCGTGGCGCTTGCTATCCTCGCCGCCCAGTTCCTGCTGATGGGGCTGCTGGCTGAGATGATAACGCGAACCTATCACGAATCCCAGGGCAAGCCGATATATGTCGTGAAGAGGAACGTGAATCTGGGACCCGATGAATAACCTCGACCTCAGGCATCGAGCAATAACGCGCACGGGCAGAATGCGATGGATGGCACTTGCGGTTTTCGCGGTGGCAGCCATCCCTCGGGTGCTCAGTCCGACTGGGCATAGCATTTTCTGTGACGAAATCCTCTGGCTGGGCCGCGGCATTACCACGGGCATGAACCTGCGCCGGGGAAAGGTCGCCCCGTCCGACTGGGCATTTCTGAGGCACCCGGGCGTTGTCACCGCCGCCCTCACTGGCCTCGTACTGGCCATGCCCGCCGCGTTGGAGCGCAACTACCGTTGGGAATCAGTCCCGAGATTCGAGCTTGAACATTATGGAGCCGTCCGCGTTGCATTCGGGCTCCTGGGGGCTGCAACCTGTGTCGCCCTGTTCTGGTTAGCCCATCGCGCAACTGGCAACCTTACCATGGCCCTAATAGCCAGCCTTCTGCTGGCCGTGAGCCCCTTTCATGCTGCCATGAGTCGCTGGGTGCACGTTGACCAACCGGCCACATTCTTCCTGACAGTCGCGATGCTGTGCTTCTATGTGGGACAGGTTGAGAATAGGCCTCTCTGGAAGGCGGCTGCCGGGGTAGCCTACGCATTCGCGTACCTATCGAAGCTGACCATCCTCGCGGCCCTACCGGCTCTTGTAGCCTGGCGGCTTTGGATGGCATGGCGAGCCCGAGGGACGACTAACCCTGAGAATCCGGCTGACAAGGGCTTATTCGCGGCGCACCCATGGAGGGGCGACCTCATTTTTTTGGTCACCGGTGTGCTGATCGCGTACGTTTTCTACCCACGCGCCTGGCTCGACCCGCTCTTTATTTTTCGCAGTCCCTTCAATATGACCTCTGGTGCAGTTGCCTCTCACGCCAACTTTTTCATGGGACGTCCGATGGCCGCCGCACCTCCCTCCTTCTACTGGGTCATGATGGCCATGCGGGCACAAGAGTTGCTTCTCGTCGGCCTTCTCTGTGCCACGGTCCTACTCGTGCGAGCTGCCCTCAGGAAGCGCCCGGCGGATCCGTTTATTCTCCTTATCGTCCTCTGGTGGATCGCGGTTCCCGCCCTCCTGGGCACGGCAGGGAAACAGGGCGATCGATACATTTTGCCAGCCTGGCCGGCGATGACCTTGATTGCCGCTGCTGGTTTGACAGGTGCCCTCGATTTGGTCTCTCGCCGTCGCACGCGGGTTGCTCAGCGCCGCGCCATGATGGCTCTGGTCGCCGTCATCCTCGTCGTTGGCGTGGTCAACCTTGTGCGATTCTTTCCCAATTTGACCCTCTACTACAATTCCCTCGCCGGTGGGCCGGGAGGAGCTAGTGGGTGCGTCCTGCTGTACGGCGCAGGTGAGAAAGAGGTGGCTGAATTCCTGGCTCGCGACCTCCAGCCCGACGCAATTGTGGACGTCGCCGGGCATGAGACCTCGGTGGCGTTTTATATGCCCCCGCAGCAGGTTCGCACGACGGATGAGCTCGCGGGGCAGCCTGTGGGATTGCGAAAGCCGGCCGACTATCTTGTGCTTTTCCAGCACGTGCGAGTGCGGTTCCCGGAGGGCCCCTCGGTTCGTTACGCAAGGGACCACGTGCCAATTAAAACGATTCGGATTGCCGGGGCGGACCTTGCATGGGTGTACCGGATGGCCCACGATTAATCGCTTGCACCGAGAGGGAATACACATGAGGATTCTCGTGCTCAATTATGAATACCCGCCTGTAGGCGGGGGCGGTGGGATTGCGACTGAGCACTTGGCCGTGGAGTTGGCGAGGCGGCATTACGTCGCAGTGATCACATCCGGATACATGGGCTTGCCTTCGCTTGAGCAATGTCATGGCGTTGAGGTCCATCGTCTTCCGGTGTTTGGACGAGCAAGCAAATCTGTCGCTTCGTTGGCTTCCATGGCAAGCTTTCTTTGGCACGCTCGAGGACTCGGGGTTCGAATAGCTGCGGAATTCCGGCCCGAAGTTATTCATACCTGGTTTGCTCTACCCACCGGGCCTGCAGGGACCTGGCTCTCCCGGCGGACCGGGGCACCTAATCTGCTCACGATTGTTGGCGGCGACATCTATGACCCGTCAAAGCGGCTATCCCCTCACCGATGGGCTGTCCTGCGGTGTGTCGTGCGCCGGACGGTAATGGCGGCTGACCACGTGTTGGCCATATCAAGTGATGTCAAGCAGCGTGCCTGCCAACATTACCACCTCGACGGAAGCAGCATCCAGGTGGTGCCTCTGGGCCTGCCGGAGCCTAGCTTCGCGCCTTCTGATCGCGCGGCTCTGGGCCTTCCGGAGGAAGCGTTTGTAGTCATAACGGTGGGCCGACTTGTCCGCCGCAAAGCCCATGAACGGCTGATAGAGGCCCTCTCGTTGGCCAACGACCCGACCATTATGTTGGTCATCGTTGGCGATGGACCAGAGCGCGGGAGACTGGTGCAGCAGGCGCAACAATTGGGACTGGCCTCCCAGGTCAAGTTTACTGGGGCAGTCGATGAGGAGACTAAGTTTCAGCTTTTGAGCGCCTCGGACGTGTTCGCTCTGGCATCGCTGCACGAAGGCTTTGGGATCGTCTTCATGGAGGCTATGTATTGTGGACTGCCCGTTGTCACCAACCTGACAGGAGGGCAGAGCGACTTCCTGGTGCACAATGAGAACGCGCTCATCGCCGCTCACAACACCCCTGCAGAGATAGCGGAGGCCGTAACCGCCTTGCGAAGAGATGTCTTGCTGCGCGAGAGGCTGGCCCAGGGAGCCCGGGAGACCGTACGTCAATTGAGCATCACGAACATGGCGGAGCAGTACGAACAAGTCCTTGCCGATATGGTGGCGAATAGAGCCAAGGGAGAGTAGTAGCGGAGAACGCGCAGCGCCCCGTGGGGGAGGGATTGTAACGATTATGGGCTTATCCAAAGGAACCTTGACGACAAGCTACGCTGCGCACCTTGAGCGAGTGCGGAC
>JALGUK010000192.1:0-1776 GCA_029820875.1 Candidatus Zipacnadia bacterium | reverse complement strand
CCTGGGCCGGTTCTTGACGTGGGCTGTGGGCTGGGAGAATTCCTGGCATTTGCCAAGGTGGAGCTGGGGCGGGAAGTGCTCGGAATCGACCTCTCTGAGGCCAACGTCCAAGCGTGCCGCCAACGCGGTCTGAATGCCCAGGAGGCGGATGTATTCGAGTTTCTCGAGCAGGAGAAGCCCGGGTACGCTGCAATCGTGATGAACGATGTGCTCGAACATGTCGAGAAGAACTCGGTGGTTCCCTTATTGGCGCTGATTCGCCGCCGCCTGGTGGATGGCGGACGGCTCATCATCAAGGTGCCCAACATGAACAATCCCCTTACGGCGGCCCGCAGTTTTTTCGCCGATTTCACCCATCAGGTCGGCTTTACCGAGCAGAGCATGATGCAGGTGCTCGAAGCTGCCGGCTTTGAAAACGTGCGCCTGGCGCCGGTGGATATCTATGTCACCAGTAACCCCGTCCTGAATACCGCTGCCAGGGTCGCCGCTGCGCTGCAGCACTTCTGGTGGCGCGTTGCCTACCGCATCAACGGCGTGACGGCCACCCAGGTGCTCACCAAGACGCTGCTGGCGTGCGCGGAGAAGTGAGCAGGAGCTTGGCAGACTCTGAGCAGGTCCAATCCAACTCAATGCGACGTCTTATAGGCGTGGCGTTGCGAATTACGTTGAGCGGGGTGCTGCTCGCTCTCGTGATATCAGCGGTTGACCTAGGGCAGGTGGTCCGCGAGCTGCGCTCTGCGAGGCCGTCGTATGTTGCGGCGACCCTGGCATTGGCCCTGGTCGGCGTCGGCGTTAACTCGTTCAAGTGGCAGGGGCTGCTTGCGGCCGTTGGTTGCTCGACCCGCTGGCGTGATGTGCTGACGGCGAACATCATTGCGGTCTTTTACAACCTGGCCCTTCCCGGCCTCGTCGGCGGGGAAATCGCACGTGGCTGGCGGATGGCGCGGGTGACCCGAAGACCGGTGGAAACGACCGTGTCATTGGTAACCGACCGCACCCTCGGGTAGCGGCTCGACTCACAGTCGGAATCAGGTTAGGGGGCGTCGGGCGATTTATTGAACGGGTATCCGAAGCGCTTGAGGCATATCGGGACGCTCCAGGCGCTCTGGTCCAGGCTCTGGGCCTGGGCCTGGTTGTACAGACGCTGATGGTTATCATGAATTACCTCATCTGCCGCGCCGTCAACATTGATATCTCGGTGGTAAATATCGTCTGGGTAGCTGCGGTCGTCGCGCTGGCGGTTTCGCTGCCGATTTCCATTGCGGGGCTGGGAGTTCGTGAAAGTGCCTATGTCGCCCTGCTGGGCCAGTGCGGAGTTCCTGGCGCGCAGGCACTGAGTGTTTCTTTCATCATGCTATCGGTGTATGTGCTGACCGCCCTGATTGGCGGTCTGATTCAATTGACAGGGCTGGGGTCCGGCCCTTCGGACTCTACTGTAACGCCGGCCCAGCCCGAGGAGACTGAAGCCGGGGATGTTAACCAAGGAGCCTGAACCAGTTACATCATCCCGCTGGCGCGTATTGTGGCCCGAGGTCGTGCTGATGGCTTGCGCAGTGGGAGCGCGGCTGATTAACCTCGGCTCCGCCCCTTATTTTTTCAGTGACGAAGCTTACGCCGCCGAGACGGCTCTCGGGGTACTCAATACCGGAACCCTGACACGATGGTTCTTCCACTACCCGGTGCTTAACCTGGGCAAGCCCGGTTTTCACTATGTTCTGATGGCTGGAGCCTTCAAGATATTCGGAGTAGGCGTTTGGCAGGGTCGGCTGGTATCCG
>JALGUK010000191.1 GCA_029820875.1 Candidatus Zipacnadia bacterium | reverse complement strand
GCCCGATACTCGCGGAAGGCCCGCGTCTTGCCGACCTCCTCCAGAAGCTCAAACCTACCTGCAACCACGTCTCCCGTCAACATTTCTCACCTTATGCCGCAGAACATCGGAAATCCGCTCGCCAAAACATTCGCTGTGCATCTATGGCTCGCGCGTCAGTTCAACCAAAGACTTCCGCACTAACCTTCGCGGCACATCTTCAACGATTTTTACATGTCCAAGCCCCTCAGGTAAGGCCATAACCCATCGGCCTCTTGCGACCTTCTTGTCCACCTTCATGGCCGCCATGACGCTATCGACGTCAAGCCCGGGGAGCGCGACGGGCAGACGGACAGCCCGCAACACGTCCATCAGTTGCGCTCGGTCGCTTTCGGCTGCCAGACCGATCTGCTGAGCTATACGCATCTCCGCGAGCATGCCGAGGGCGACTGCTTCGCCATGCCGGAGACGCCTCGGGCGACCGACGGTCTCAATACCGTGCCCAACTGTATGTCCACAATTGAGAATCCGACGCAAGCCGCGTTCCCGTTCGTCCTGCTGGACGACCTCAGCCTTAATCTCGCAGCTCCTTTGAATCAGGTGAGCCATCACCGGCGTATCACGCGACATGATGGCCTTCGCATGTTCCCTGACGAATGTAAGCAGACGTAGGTCAGCGATGAGCCCATGCTTTATGACCTCGGCTACGCCGGCGCTTATCTCTCGCCGCGGCAGTGTGCGCAAGGTCTCGACGTCGCTGATTACTGCGCGCGGCTGGTGGAATGCGCCGACAAGGTTCTTCCCCGCTTTAAGGTTCACCGCCGTTTTCCCGCCGACGCTGCTGTCCACCTGCGCAAGCAGGGAAGTGGGGACCTGGACATACGCGATACCTCGCATGAAAGTGGCGGCCACAAACCCTGCGAGGTCTCCCACAACCCCGCCTCCAACCGCAACCACCCAGGCGCGCCGGTCCAACTCAAGCTCAATCATCGCCTCGAACAGCTTCTCCGCTCGGCTCAGACTCTTGGAGCGTTCCCCTGAAGGCACTTGCAGGAGCGCTGCATTAAAGCCGGCCTTCCGAAGGCTCTCCAGGGTGTGAGAACCGTACTGGCCTGCGACCCGTTTGTCGACAATCACGACCGCATCGCCGTCCAGGCCCGCCTTCCTTGCGATTATACCAGACTCGGCAAGCAACCCCGCACCGATGTGAATTGTGTAGGAGCGGCCGGCCAACCTGACACGGATTTTCCTCTTGCGCATCGCTGTGCCACCACTTATTAGCAGCAAACGGCACGCTTCGCGAGTGCCGTTTGCTGGGAGTCATGTTCAATTTTATATAGTGCGGGCTTTTCCCGCCCACCTGGTTCAGAGCTTCGGAATGTCACGTACAATCGTAGGCGTCACGAAGATAAGCAATTCCGAGTTCTCGATAGTGTGCTCACGCCGCTGGAAAAGGCGTCCGATAATCGGGAGATCTTGCAGAAGCGGAAGGCCTGTAGTGGTCGTCTGATTCGTACTACGCACCAGGCCTCCAAGGACGATAGTTTCTCCGTCTTGGACCGTCACGGAGGTATCAATGCTGCGCTCCGCAATGACGGGATAGGTCGTGCCATCAGGAGCTGCGCGTTCTGCAATACGGTCAGAGACGGTGGGCGAAATCCACATCCAGATGGAGTCATCCGCGTTTACACGAGGCATCACCTGGAGCGTCGTGCCCGCCGACACTGTGTCCGCCTGGTAGCTTACCTCCCGTCCATACTCGGTAGTTTGCACCTGGGAGGTGAAGTAAGGATAATCGGTGGTGATATCCAGATACGGCTGGGACATGTTCTCACAGGTGATTCGAGGGGCATGCAGTATCCGCGCCTTATTCTGGGAGAGCAGCGCATCCAGCAGCATATTGAAGTTGCC
This sequence comes from Candidatus Zipacnadia bacterium, assembly GCA_029820875.1. Next base: position 2,285 of record JALGUK010000191.1, on the reverse strand, counting down.
GGTGGCGTAACGGACCTGAAGCGTGCCGCCACCAGAGGGAATGAGGCCGTTGACGGTCAGAAGGCCGTTCGCCACATTCCAGTTTATGCCCCACGAGTCGATGGCTGATGTATCCACCTCGACGAACTTGGCCTCAATCTGAACCTGCTTGGCACGAATATCGAACTGCGCAATCAGCTCTTGCAGTTCGTCAATCGCCTCGGGCGTGCCCTTGACTATCAGAGAATTGTCAAGCGTGTAAGCCAGGGGCGGGACGTCCGGGTCAATGCCCTCGGGCAGAAGAAGCGGGTTCCCACCACCGTACCCATAACCACCATAACCACCACCATAGCCGCCGTAGCCGCCGTAACCGCCACGGCCGCCATAGCCACCGTAGCCACCGTAGCCGCCGTAGCCACCATAGCCACCATAACTCCTCCCACCATAGCCACCATAGCCACCGCCCGTGAACTGATTCCAGCCAGCCAGGCTGCTGGTGTCGAGCGCCCGGCGACGTGACTTGGCACTAACCGGCACATTCAGGTCGCTAACAACAGTGCCTTCGCTGGTATAGCTCACCTGGCCGCGCGGCCCCATTTCGCGGCCGCCGAAGATAGCGGCTATGAGACGGCAGTCCACGTACTTGAGCTTAATCTTCGCAGTCTTGTACTCAGGATGCTTCTTGGCCGACGATTCCGTTTTCTTCTCCACGGGTTTCGGCCGCGGGATGAGTGCGCTGATGCCGCCGGGCAATGCAGTGGATGAAACGCGCGTATTCTCCGTTGCAGCAGTAGTCACTCCCGGCCACGCCGACTTCTGCGTGCCCACCCGCTGGTAGGGAGATGCCTGTCCTGGAGGAGGCATCGTTGACACAACATACGCATTGGCCACCCGCCAGTGATTGTAGCCATAGGCGTTGCACAGGATGTCAAGGGCTTCATCAACTGTGACATCCCGCAATGCGAGGTCCACAGTTCCCTCGAGGCCCTTCCCGGGTACGATGCTCGTCCTGCTCGCTTTCCCGATCAGGAGCAACGCTTCCTTGATAGGCGCATCTCGAAGGTCGAGATCGAACTTGACGGTGCTGGCCTTAGCACCCCCCGTGTCCAGCGCCCATGCGCCGCCAACCACTGCCATCGCCAGTAATCCTACGAAGAGGGCTGTAGCCGCTGTTTTGGCGGTCGTCGGCCTCATATCGCGGTTCCCCCTATCTCAAATTGCACAAACCGGTAGATTATCGCGTTAATACCCGCGTCAGCACCGGGACATTCCACCATTATGAATGAGTCCCGTAATGACTCTTCCGCCACAAGGACACGCTCAGTAGCGCCTGCTAATCCCACCACCGTAGCCGCCATAGCTACTGCGACCACCGTAACCACCGTAACTGCTACGACCTCCATAGCCACCATAACTGCTACGACCTCCATAGCCACCGTAACTGCTTCGCCCTCCATAACCACCGTAGCTACTACCATAGCCGCCATAACCACCGTAGCCACCACCATAGCCCCCATAGCCGCCATAACCACCATAACCGCCACCCATACCCATGCCGCTCTGGATGACGCTGCCACCGAAGATAGTAGCCACGTCAGCACTCGGGATAAACTTAATCTGGAGCTTCCGAAGCACCATCTTCTTCTCGGTCTCTTCAGCTGCCTCGCCGCGTTCCGTCGTGCCTGTGGCTGTTCGGCTCGGCGCGGGTCGGGCGGTGGTCATGACTGGCATTCGCGGCTGTACCCGCCGGCGGGGCGGCGCCTTGCGCTCAATCATGTACACACCCTGATCCACTTTGAATGTCAGGCTGGCCGAATCCAGGACAACTCTGAGCGCCTGTTCCACGGGCACATCGCGCAAAGAGGCGGTCACCCTGGCGGTAATCCCTTCGCCCAACACGTAGTTGAACCCGCCTGCCTGACTTAGTACATTGAGCGCGTCTCTGATATCGGCATCCTTCAGATCCAGACTGATGGTATTGCCGGTCTGAGTAGCCTGCGCTTGGGCGAGACAATAAGTAAGCGACATCAACACCAACGCGATTGTCCCCATGATGCAAAACCATCGCGCGAGCAAAGCGCTAACTCGGAATTTTCCTGTCATCTCAGTCACCGCCTCTGCAGATTTGAGTTCTCCAGCCCTCCGGACACCAAACCCTATCGGCCTGTCCGCGGCCGTCGAAGGCCGCCTTCCGGCTGCCAGCCCCAACCACCACCGGGTACTCCGGGTTGCATACCAGGCATACCAGGCATTCCAGGTTGCATTCCAGGTACGCCAGGCATCCCAGGCATCCCAGGTTGCATTCC
>JALGUK010000190.1 GCA_029820875.1 Candidatus Zipacnadia bacterium | reverse complement strand
GGCGGCGTACACCTCCGGATTGAGATAGTCTTGACAGTCGGTGTACTCAAATGGTATTATAACTTCTCTTGTTCGAGGACACAATCCGAGCTACTATCACACGAAAGGACCAATCCGTGATGTATGCGGTTATCCAAACAGGGAGTAAACAATACCGCGTCCAGCCGGATGACATAATAAATGTCGAGCGGCTTGATGCCCGGGCCGGGGACACGGTGGAGTTCGAGTCGGTGCTGGCCGTACGCGATGATGAGTTGAAGGTGGGCACACCGACAGTCGAGGGCGCCAAGGTCATCGGAACGGTCATAGCCAACGAGCGCGGCCCGAAGATTCGCGTCTTCAAGTACAAGCCGAAGAAGCATTACAAGCGCACCAAGGGGCACCGGCAGAGCCTCTCGCGGGTGCGAATAGACGAGATACAGACTTGATGTAGGAGGAGTTACCGTGGCACACAAGAAAGGAATGGGCAGCTCGCGCAACGGTCGCGACAGCAACGCACAACGACTGGGCGTGAAGCGGTTTGACGGGCAGATAGTGAGTGCCGGGAGCATCATAGTACGGCAACGCGGGACCAAGTTCCGACCGGGGCGAAATGTGGCACGGGGCAAGGACGACACTCTTTTCGCCATCAAGGACGGCCGTGTCGACTTCCGCCGCACCGGACTCGGGCACATGGTTGACGTTATCGCCGAGGGCTGAGTTTCGGCGGATATACAACTCCATCTATTTTGCTCCTTCAATTCGTTCAGGACAACCCGGCTCTCGTCTTGCAGCCAACCGCCTGGTCACCGGGCGGTTGATTGTTATCCTTGGCAACATCGCCCTCCGCCAGTGAGCAAAGCAAGCCGGGGGAAAACGTACGGGGCTGGTTAAATGTTCGTGGACGAAGCGGTAATCGAGGTTAAAGCAGGAGCCGGGGGTAACGGGGCCGTCAGTCTTCACCGTGAGAAGTACGTGCCCCACGGCGGGCCTGACGGCGGCGACGGAGGCAATGGCGGCGACGTGATTCTCGAGGCGAAGGCGGGCTTGGCGACGCTGCTGGACTTCCGCTTCCGTTCCCATTTCAAAGCAGAGCGTGGGTTGCCCGGCGGCGGGAACAATAAAGCGGGACGCTCCGGGCAGGACTGCATTATCCATGTTCCGCCCGGCACGCTTGTCTTTGACGCCGACGACGGCACCCTCATCGCCGACCTCGACAGCCCGGGCGCTCGGGTAATCGTCGCCCGCGGCGGGCGCGGCGGGCGCGGTAATGCGCGATTCGCGACATCCACGCGGCAGCTCCCGCGCTTCGCGGAGAGGGGCGAGCCGGGGGAGCGCCGCAGGCTTCGACTGGAGCTTACAGTCCTTGCCGATGTCGGGGTCATCGGAATGCCCAACGCGGGCAAGTCCACACTAATTGCGGCCCTGTCGGCGGCGCGGCCTAAAATTGCGGACTACCCCTTCACTACCCTTGTGCCGAACCTCGGGGTGGTCCGGGTGGACAAGGAGCACAGCTTCGTAATGGCCGACCTGCCCGGGCTGATTGAGGGCGCACACCGAGGGGAGGGGCTGGGCCACCAGTTCCTGCGGCACGTGGAAAGGACGCCGGTGCTGGTCCATGTGCTGGATATGTCGCCTGAGACCGGTCGCAATCCCCTCAGTGACTTCGACGCAATCAATAAAGAGCTTCGGCTCTTCAATGAGCACCTGGCTGAGGTTCCGCAGATAGTGGCCGCAAACAAAATGGACCTCGAGGAGGCTCGAGAGCGTTTCGGCCAGGTGCGGGAGACCCTCGCGGCGCACGGTTACACGTGCATTCCCATCTCAGCCGTGACCCGCACAGGTCTCAGCGAGTTGGTCTCCGAGATCGCGCGCGGGCTTGAGCAGGCCGGGCCGCCGCCGATAGAAGCAATCAAGCGGGAGGCGGGGCCGCCGCAGGACCGCACCGAAGAGCCGCTTTCCGTCCGGAAGCTGGATGATGAAACCTATGAAGCCCGAGGCAGTGAGCTTAGCCGCCTGGTGGCCATGACCGACATGGACAACGACGAAGCTCTTCGGCATCTCCACCGGCAGCTTGAAAGACTCGGAGTGTTGCGGCTACTGGAAGAGGCGGGGGTCGCAGAAGGGGATACGGTGCGGATTGACGACATCGAGTTTGATTATGTTCTAACCCCTGGTCACACAGAACGCCGAGGAAAGGGCCGCCGTGACCGGGGCCAAAGGCGGCCAAGGAGAATCAGCCGCGACCAAGCAGACGGGAGTGATGGTTCGTGAAATCCAGGAGTGAGTGCCTTCCGTGACGCCCACAAGATAATCGTCAAAGTGGGCACAGCAACTCTGACCGGCGGCAACGGTCACGTGGACCGCGACTACATCAGCGACCTCGCTCACCAGCTCAGCACCGTCCACCAGAGCGGTCGCGCGGTTGTGCTCGTTTCATCCGGGGCCATCGGCGCCGGCATTGAGCGCATCGGCCTCGGCACATCCCCAAGGTCGGTTCCGGAAAGCCAGGCGGCTGCGGCCGTTGGACAGGCGCTACTGATGCAGATGTACGAAGAGAGCTTCCGGGAGCGGGGCGAGACCGTCGCGCAGATTCTTCTCACCCGCACCGACCTCATCGAGCGCACGAGCTATGTCAACGCTCAGAACACGTTCGAGACGCTCCTTCGCTTTGGTGTCATCCCCGTCGTCAACGAGAACGACACCGTGGCGGTCGAAGAGATCAACTTCGGCGACAATGATACGCTTGCCGCGATGGTCGCAGCGGTTATCAACGCCGACCTGCTGGTCATTCTCTCCGACGTAGAAGGCCTTCTGGGGGCGGGCGATGCTCTAATCGAGACCGTCGAGGAGATAACGCCTGAAATCCATGCCCTCGGCGGCCCTCCATCCGACCAAGGCCGAGGGGGAATGGCCGCCAAGCTTGAGGCGGCGCGAATCGCCACCAGTTGTGGCGTGGGAATGATTATCGCCCACGGCCGCAGGAGAAATGTTCTGCCTGCCATCCTTGGGGGAGACGATATAGGGACATTCTTTGCGCCGAGGCGCTCGCATCTGTCCGCCCGCAAGCGCTGGATTGCCTTCGGGCAGCTTCCCAGCGGTGCCGTCATTGTCAACGAAGGCGCACGGGAGGCAATATGCGAGCAAGGCAAGAGCCTGCTACCCGCCGGAATCATTGCTGTTGAGGGCAACTTCGACCGGCATGACCTAGTGCGTATTCTCGACGAGAACCGCGTGGAGATCGGCCGCGGCCTCGCTGAGTACACGGGGCGGGAGGTCCGTGCCATCCGCGGCGCCCACAGCAGTGAAATCGCCGAGATCCTGGGATATGAGCGCGGGCATGTCGTTATCCATCGGGACAACCTTGTGACAGGGCTGTAAGACCATCCGTCATTCCAATCGCAGCGGGGAGTGACATCACGTAGAGTATGGAGGAACAGCCATGGAGCCCATAGCCGAGGTGCATCAGCAGGGCGCGCGCGCAAAAAAAGCCGCAGCCCGGCTTGCTCAGCTTTCCACTACAATCAAAAACGCCGCTCTGGAGGCCGCGGCGACCGCCCTCGTTGAGCATGCCGACGAGATTCTCACCGCAAACGCGCAGGATGTCGCCGCAGCCCGCGAAGCGGGCGTGAAGGAGTCGCTGGTTGACCGCCTCTCGCTCGACCGGGCGCGAATTGAGAGCATGGCCGAAGGCCTCCGCGCGGTTGAAGCATTGCCCGATCCAGTCGGCGAGGTGCTCGACGGCTGGACGCGTCCGAACGGGATTGAAATCCGGCGGATTCGCGTCCCGCTCGGCGTTGTCGGAATGATTTACGAGTCGCGGCCCAATGTGACCGTTGACGCGGCTGGCCTGTGCCTTAAGTCGGGCAATGCCGTCATCCTGCGCGGCGGTTCCGACGCAATCCGCAGCAACACCGCACTGGCCCGAATCCTGCGGGAGGCCATTGCAGGAGCGGGCGTGCCCGAGGACGCGGTCCAGCTCATCGAGAGCACCGACCGCGCGGCCGCCCAGGAGCTGATGAGGCTGACCGAGTTCGTGGACGTGCTCGTCCCCCGTGGCGGAGCCGGCCTCATCCGCACGGTGGTGGAGACGGCGAAGGTGCCGGTGCTGGAGACGGGCACGGGTAACTGCCACACCTTCGTGGACGCAACCGCCGACCTTAAGATGGCCGAGGAAATCGCTTTCAACGCGAAGGT
>JALGUK010000189.1 GCA_029820875.1 Candidatus Zipacnadia bacterium | reverse complement strand
CCCTCTCACGAGGCTGCCCGGCCAACTTCCTCACGCCGAGGCCTTTGCCCCACCCCCAACGCGTCCCGAGGCCCCTTGCGGATCCGCTGTCTGAGCAATTCATGCGTGGGCTCTACAGAATAACCTCAACCGCTGGTACGACGCGGCGGTGGGGAGGTGGATCAGCGAGGACCCTGCCTTTGATGGCACGAACCTGAACCTGTTCGTCGGTAACAGTCCTACGACCCGCCTAGATCCGCTGGGCTTCAGATGGCGTCAGGTCGATCCGATTTTGGCTCCGACTCTCTATACGCCGACCGCTAGCACGGACACTTTCGTGCAACTTGTCGATATTGTCAAGCGACGCGTCGATGTGCCGAATTCGATTGACGCCCAAAAGTACCAGGGCGCGATTCGCCCGTGGCCCGTTCTCTTCCGCGGGAAGTGGATTACACCTAATGGCAGGGATGTGATAGACATTGACAAGAAGGTGATTGCGCAACGCTGGAACAACAAGAAGCCGACCGCATGTGCGATCTACGACGTTCAGGGCGTCATCGATCACGCGACCAATAGCTTGCCGGCCGGCATGCAACTGAAGGTCCGGCTCGGAAGTTCGGACTTCGAGAATGCCAACCAACTCGGGTTCCTGGATGACGCGACAACCTTCTTCAGCGCAACGCAGATGGCAACCGGAAAGGCGGTCGTCAATGCGATTCGCAATGCAAGTCAGTCGGGAAGGAGGCCGATAGAGACTTTCTGGCTCATCGGGCATTCCGGGCCGGGGCTTAAGTCGATCGGGGGTGTGTGGGCAGAGGACGCCCGGACTGGCGATGCAAAACTGGAAATCGGCGACTTTGGAACCGATCCGTGGTGGCAATCGTATAACGATGCGACCGCCATTCCCGAGAAGTACCCTCCGGGATTCTGGTTTTCTGGCAGCGGCAACACGAACCTGCGATTCATCGGCTGCACTACCGCTTCGTTTGCCCGCAGCTTCGCGAAGGTAATGCTCCGCGACAACGCTAGCGTGTACGGGACGACGGAACTCACGCAAATGAACGACGGGAGTGCGAATTTCGTCAAGAAGCTTGCGGGCGGGAGATGGAGGGTTCTTACAACGTCGCCAGATGAGGAGCACTTCTTCAACCAGCAGTATTGGGAGCGGTATGGCCCGAATGGAAGAAGATAGGAGTAGACGCATGTGCAGAAGAACTCTTGTCGTGCCCCTGGTGGCTGCGGTTCTATGCGCGGTCCAACCGAGTCAAGCCGGAGCCGATCACGGATATGGAAAGCTTGAGCCGTTTGGTCCCATGCCCGAAATCGGATACGAGGTCGAATTCCTCGACGGGGTTCCTTATTCCATCGCCACCACCCACGGCGATCGGAGCACGTTCGAGGACAAGCACATCGACATCATCCTGCTCTTTCCGAGTTTGCGCTCAGTCAGACTTACTGTGCCGGTCACGAACGCGATGCTTGAGAGACTGACACGTCTGACTGACTTGAAGCACTTGAAGGTCTATTCCGACCGCGTCACGAATGATGGGTTGAAGTCCATCGCGAAGTTCCAGAATCTTACCAGTTTGACGCTGAGTTCCTCGCAGGTAACCGACGCGGGCATCGTACACCTGGCGCCCCTTCAGAAGCTTGAACGACTGGACATCGCTTACACCAATGTCACAGGCGACGGGCTTCACATTGTCAAGGGAATGCCGCATTTGAAATATGTCGAACTCGGGCGGGCGGCGACGGACGCCGCGCTCACGCACCTGAAGCACGTGCCCAAACTGCAGAGGCTTCTGTTGTGGCACGCTCGCATTACCGATGCGGGGCTTGAGAATCTCTCCGGGAAGCGCACCCTCGAAGGGTTGGGCCTACACTACACGGACACGACGGACGTTGGGCTTGAAGCGCTAAAGTCGCTGACCAATCTGAGGAGTCTGGGCCTGAAGTACACCGGCGTCACAAGTAAGGGCCTAGCGGTTGTCGAGAGGATGAAGAAACTGGTCGTCCTGGAACTCGACGGAACTGCAGTGGATGATGCAGGACTAAGGCACCTGCGAGGCTTGACCGAGCTTCAAGTCCTGGGTCTAGACGACACGGACGTTACTGCCCAAGGGATCAAGGACCTCAAGCAATTTCTGCCGAATACGGGTATCGATTGGGACGAAGAGGAGACAGAGTGATGTAGGGCAGGAAAAGGGGACAGGCAGGAAAAGGGGACATCACTGATTACGGCAAGATAGGGAGGGCTAATCAGGTCCCCTTTTCCGTTCTCCGCAGCGGCGCACGCTGGAAAGATCTTCCCAAGCGGTTTCCTTCGCCGAGCACCTGCTGGCGACGGTTGCGTGATTGGGAAGAACAAGGCCTCTGGCTGAAGCTGTGGCGGGCGTTCCTCGCCGAGTTGGACGTGAAGCATCGACTGCGTTGGTACGAGGTGTTCGCCGACGGGACGTTTTCCCCGGCAAAAAAGGGGGCGCGGAGGTCGGCATGACCAAACGCGGAAAGGGTACGAAGCTTATGGTGGTGGCAGACGGCAAGGGTATTCCTCTGGGAGTGCACCTTGCCTCGGCCACACCAAATGAAGTCACTTTGATTGAAACCACCCTGAACCAAGTTGCCGTGCCGCGGAAAGGACGAGGACGGCCTCGCAAAAACCCTCCACGGCTGATCTACGACAGGGCTGCCGACAGCGATGCGTTGCGGAGTCGTTTGGCCCAGACGATGGATCGACCTGATTTGTCCGCATCGGCGGAACCGTACGAAACCGAAACGACAGGACGGACACAAGCTGCGACGGTACAAGCGCCGCTGGAAAATTGAACGCACGATCGGTTGGATCGCCAACTTTCGGCGGCTGGTGGTGCGTTATGAGCGGAAAATCACGATGTTTTACGCTTTCGTCCATGCCGCTTGCCTATTGATAGCACTCAGGCAGTTTTGAAACCGCTTCTAGCAGTAATGGAGGTGTGGTATGTATCGGTCTTTCATTTGGCTTGTATTTTTGGTCTTCCTCCTTGTCTCGCTTAACGGGCACGGAGTAAATGCGCAGCAGGGGGGGACTGAAATGCGGGCCGAAGAGACCCGCAGCAAGGAAGCAGCCCAGAATCTTATCGTCGCGGCGAAGCTGTACTGGAACGGCTCTCCACTCGATGGTGCCAAGACCATCGAGATTACGTCGCGCAAAGACCTCGCGATGCTGTCGGTCGCCATACATGCACTCAGAGACATAGACGTTCGATCATTTGGATTTGGCGATCCGCAGAAGGTCTGGGGGCGACTATATATTGCCACGAAGGAATGCCGCTATCAGATTGAGATTGGTCATCATGGGTATTGGTTCGACTGCGAGTTCCCCCAATTCCGCCAGCGTTTTCTATCGGTGCCTCTCACAAACACGTTGGACACCATTCTGCGTCGGTCAGGATCTCGCATCCAACACCACCAAAAAGTCCGGTTAACGGGATACGAGAGAATCCTCCGGGAAGAGGAAGACTGGAAGAAGATCAAGGCAGGACAGTTCGAAGGGGTGGGGCCGGGATCCGACTTCGGAGACCTAGTTATGCCCTTTCTCCTAGACCCCGAGATGAACCCGGCCTTATTGAAGTCGTCGCTTTCCGAAAGCGCACCGACGCGACGCAAAACGGGGCAGAACGAATAGCGTTTTATCCCTCGTCGCGGAGCGATGAGGGATAAAACGTCGTTGAGCTGAGCCGCGAAGCGTCGGGGACGTCGCGGTGAGAGCTGTTGGCTACTGTTGGGGATTGTATCACAACGCGACCAGGGAGGGTAGCGTTTTCAGGCGCCAGGGAAGCCGGAGGGGGCGAGGGGAACGGTGTGGTCGTGCAGGCGGACAGATGGGGTGAATTCGGGGACACGACCCGATATTGACGAACTCGGGCAAGTAAGGGGGGGCTACGACAACCTGGCCCGCATCGACTCGATCAAGCCGCACGGCGAGTCGGGCGGCAACGCGGTGGGCGACAAATACGTCGATTTCGCGTTCGACCTGGCCGGGCAGCCGGAGGCGATCGGACCTATACGCCGATCTGACGGGCGATGACATGGTAGCTGCCACGGACAACACGTTCGATCAAGCGGGCCGGCTGACGGGACATCATCGTCCACCTCCCCGTTGCCTAGAAGAGGATATCATGACATCCCAGCACATGCAGCTAATGGGCATTACTGTTGCG
>JALGUK010000188.1:6127-7765 GCA_029820875.1 Candidatus Zipacnadia bacterium | reverse complement strand
ATGGCAGGGAGAAGTACATCTGGTTCCCGGCCACCGGCGAGGAGCAGCTATTCGACCTCACCGCCGACAGGCAGGAGTTGCACGACCTGGCGAAGGAGCCGGCCTATGCCGGCCGGGTCGAGCTGTGGCGAGGACGGCTCATCGAACTGCTCGGCAGGCGGGGCGACGGCTTCTCCGACGGACGCAAGCTGCTGACCCGCACCGACTGGTGGCCGCCGCAGGTCCAGCCGAAGCCAGCACCGTGAGGGCGCAGCTTCCCTTTGACGCGCGGGGCGGCAGGGCTTATAAGAGTGCATCGCAGCAGGGCTTATCCCTGTCCGAATCCGCGGCCTGACAAGCAGATTCCCGAAGAACGGAAGGAGCCGACGAAATGGGCGCAGAGATGATGAAGGCGGTGTACCTGGATGCCATCGGAAAGACCTCCATCAGAGAGATACCCCGCCCCCGGCCGGGGGAAAAGGAAGTGCTGGTTCGGATGAAGTCCGTGGGTGTGTGCGGCTCGGACGTGCACTACTTCCAACACGGCCGCATCGGCGATTTCGTAGTCAGGGAGCCGCTCATACTGGGCCACGAGTGCGCAGGCGAGGTGGTGGAGCTGGGGCCGCAGGTAACGATGCTGGAGGTGGGGGACCGGGTCGCCCTTGAGCCGGGCATCCCCTGCCGACGCTGCCGCCACTGCATGTCCGGCAGGTACAACCTGTGCCAGGACGTGCAGTTCATGGCCACCCCGCCGGTTCACGGGGCGTTCTGCGAATACGTAACCTCGCCTGAAGACTTCGCTTACAGACTGCCCGACAACGTGAGCTACGAGGCCGGGGCGACGATTGAGCCGCTCTCGGTGGGCATGCACGCCGTAACCCTGGCGCGCCTGCTGCCGGGGGAGCGGGTGGCCGTGCTGGGGACCGGGACCATCGGGCTGCTGGCAGTGGCGGCGGCAAACGCCGCGGGCGCAGGCGAAATCGCCGCCGTTGACCTGATGCCGCACAGGCTGGCGATGGCCCACAAAATGGGCGCAGCCCACACCCTGAACGTCTCCGGCAAGGACCTCCTGGTGTGCCTGGCCGAGGAAGGGCTGGTGGACTGGGCCGACGTGGTGATGGAATGCGCGGGGGCCGACGCCACCATTCAGGCAGCCTTCGAAGTCGCGCGGCCCGGGGGCCGAGTCGTATGGATTGGCATGGGCAACGACACGGTGGAGGTGCCGGTCATCAAATCGCTCGTGAAGGAGCTGAGCATCTACGGCGTGTTCCGGTATGCGAACGTCTATCGGCGGGCGGTGGCGCTGATAGCGGCGGGCACCGCTCATCACGCACCGGTTCCGGTTCCCTGCCATCCACGAGGCGCTTGAGTTCGCCTCCTCCGGCGAGGGCGGCTCCATAAAGACGATGGTCAACTTCTGAAGGGGCGATAGGAACCTATCACGCACACCAAAGTCAGGTCTCAACACAGAACCCACCGGCGGCCGCCCGCTTGCCCACGTCCACTTCATGCCTGCCCCAACGCGAAGGCCAGCAGGACGGAGGTAAGGTTCAAGCCCAGGTGGCCCGCAATCGCGGCCTCCACCGAGACCCGACGCGCGAACTCACACAGGACCACCCCGACCACGAAGATCTGCGACAGCTTCACGAGCGGCGCGTC
>JALGUK010000188.1:0-6115 GCA_029820875.1 Candidatus Zipacnadia bacterium | reverse complement strand
AGGTGAATGAGCGCCCATAGCAGTGAGAGGCCCACGACCGAAGCCACGATGGCACCGCGCCGGCCCCCGCTGTGCCGCACCAGAAAACCCAGCAGCACGCCGCGATACGCCAGTTCCTCCACAATCGCCGGAACTGATATCGCAAGCAAGACAATGGGTATCCTGATGGCAGGGGAGACTTCGCTGACACCGCGCAGCATTTCCCCCATCCTCTGAAGCGGCTCCGATTCCTCAACGCCCAGCATCAGGAATATCACCGTGCTCACCACGGCTGCCCCCACCCCGAACGCCGCCGCGCCAGCCATGCCCCTCCAGCGGATATCGCCCCCGCCCTCCAGCAACGGGAAACCAGCCCGCCCCGACGAAGACCATTCCGCAGCGGCCACGTAATAGAGCACCATGTGCCACCCTATCCTGAGCACCAGGATGCAGAAACCAATGAAAAGCCCTACGTAAAAGAAGGCCCCCAACAGCCCCTCAGACGGCACGAAGCGGTCCATGAAGGCGGACAAATCAATATGCGCCAGCGCAAGACCAGTCGAGAGCGATACCATCCCAAAACACGTAAGCCCGATGAGCAGACCAGTGCGGTAGTACTGTTTGAACCGACGTCGGTCCAACACCGCCAGCACAACCACGAAGACGAAGACACCGCCCTGGACTGCTATTACGACCAGCGACTTCAACATTTCGCTCATGTCTGGAAGATGCACTTCCACTGCTCCGTTTGGCCGCGCGGCCCGTATTCTATCACGGAATCCCGGCGGAGGGCTCCACCACCCGACGCCCTCAAACGCCATCCGCAACCGGCAACGTATTATACCCGGCTCTCACATTGATGACACCGCAATAGTGCGGACGGAGTCGCTGTGCGCTTAACCCTGGGGATGCAAAATTACACAACATTTTGGACTTGACTACCGACGGCTACCGTCCAGATTGGCCCGGACACTCCTTCTGCCTGCTTAAGTTTGGACACACGGTTCGCGTCTATTTCTGCTCATCGACCAGGCCAAGTATGCTACGGCGGCCATCTCGGCGGCGATCTTCTCGACAGGATCCGTCAAGAGGTGCCATTCCGGTTGGCGTTTGCCGCCAGCGGCGGCACGTCGTAAGCGCGAGACCAGCCACGGCGCGATGTCGCGCGCCGTTTCCGCATATCGTCCGGAGAAGACGAGGGCGTCCACGCCCGACATCGCCGCAACCGCGGCACCGCACGCCAGCAGAACCCGATAGGTAAAGACTTCACGCGCCTGACGATACGTAGGATTATTATGGCTGAGGATGTCGCCGAGTTTCACCTTTCGGCCGATGAGGCCGCGCAGCCCGCTTTCTCGCATCAGGATATCGTTGATGCGTTCTGGTCCACAGTCCAGTTTCTCAGCCAGCATGAGCACGAGGGAAGGATCAATATCGCCACACACCGTCTCGCCGGGAAGTCCCTCGATAGGAGTGGTGCCGCCGGTTACCATCACGGGCCGACTATTAAGAACGGCGGCCGTTTCGGGTTTGGGTTCAAGGCAAATGGAGATGATTCTGTGAGGTTCCGGATTCCGAAGGGCTTTTCTCACGAAGCGGCACGCCGCCTCATGAAAGAGACCGTGATACCCCGTGCGACGCTCTCCGAATCGGGCTGCAAGGGTGGGATCGAGACCATACGTACGCTCACGCGCGGGAAGGTCTGCGAAGAATGCCGTATCAGAGACGAGGAAGAGCGGGACCTTTGGCCAGGTTGCTGCCGCTTCGGCGATGGCAGCGAGCACCTGCGGCAGATGCAGAGGGGCTGATGGGATCAATCTGTCGATTTCCGCCACGATGGCGTCCGTGATCGGCGCTGCACCTTTCATGCGGGGCACACCCACCGGGGAACGGATAGCGATGAAGTCCGGCGTGCTTCCGGCGGAGGCCTGACTGGAGAGTTGCTCTCTCGCCGCGGCAAGGTTGGCTTGCGTATCCGACGTCGCCGCGGAGCCCCCCATCTCAGTCCGCGCGAGTACCTGGCCCCCCGACAGGAACGTACCTTGGAGCCGATACGGTTTGCATGTGATGACGAGCGTGTTCACTTCGCAGTTTTTCCTTCCTTGCGGGACGCAACGCCTTCGAGCAAGCGATAGGCTTCCCGAGCGATTGCCAGTTCCTCGTTCGTTGGGATCACGAGGATGCGAACACGACTGTCGGCAGCCGCGATATCCGCGGGATACTTCGTCTGGGTGCGATTCCGTTCGGGGTCGATCCGAAGCCCAAACGCGTCCATGTCCGCGCACACGGCCCAGCGCACCTCATGGACAAGTTCCCCGACCGTGTCGGTGAAAATGACCGCGTCAGCGTCACCTACGACTGTCAGATATGCCCCCAGATATTTGCGTATTCGCCAGAGGTAGGTTTGGCAGACGCGCGCCAGTCGTTCATCCCTATCCGTCGCGTTCTCGACCGCTGCGAGTACGTCGCGGATGTCGGCCGACAAGCCCGAGAGTCCCAACACACCGCTGTTCTTGTTCAGTATTTGCTCGACCGTCACGCGGTCATATGCGGCGCTGCCGAGCATGCGGAGCACCACGGCCGGATCGATATCCCCGCAGCGTGTACTCATGAGCAGTCCCTGTAGCGGGGAGTAACCCATCGTATTATCCACGGACTGTCCGTTTACCACAGCACACAGGCTCGCGCCGCCGCTGCCCAGGTGGCAACTGACGCCGCTGAACTTTTCGATCGCTTTGCCGAGGAACCGAGCCGCCTCGGCGGTTACGTACTGGTGGCTGATGCCGTGGAACCCGTACTTGCGGACGCCAAAGCGCTCCCTAATCTCCCGGGGCAGCGCATAGGTCCGCGCATAGTCGGGGATCGTTGCATGAAAGGCCGTATCGAACGCGGCAACCTGGGGGAGATCGGGGTAGCGCTCGCGGCACGCGCGGATGAGGTTCGTGGCCGGCGGGTTGTGAATCGGAGCCATGCTCTTGATAGATTCCAAGGCAGCGAGGGTGTTTTCGTTAATGAGCACGCTGCGGGAGAATATCCCACCGCCGTGGACCACACGGTGGGCGATGACATCGGGCAGCATGTCGCGCTCCCGCATCAGAAGTTTCATGATCTGCTCGAATGCGGAGGCGTGGTCCGGCATGATCGCTGCATGTTTCTCTACCCGTCCGTTCACACTATGTAAAATAGCCGGAGGTTCGGTTGTCCTGGGTCCCACTCTCTGCGCCTCGCCGCCGATAAGTTCACGCTCCTCTGGCATGCGAACGAGGCGGTACTTGAGCGACGAACTGCCACAGTTGAAAACGAGCACGTCCATGTCTTTATCAATCCTAAATATCCTCCGACGTCCAGCCGTACACCGGGACGCCGATCAAGCTGTGAGCGATCACGGCCGTCCCGTAGAGCGCTTTGACGATGTTTTCCACCTCGACGTATTCGTTTGGCCTATGTGCGACAGCCTCGTCGCCGGGACCGTAGCCGAGTGTGGGGATACCGAACTCCTGAAGTAGTACGCCGCCGGCCGTCCCCATCCCGAGACGTCCGAGTTCCCACTTACCGGGCCGCACTGGCAGCTCAGCAGCCGCCAGTGCGTGCCGTGCTCGTTCCATGAGCGGGCTGAAGGGATCGGTGGACCATGCGTTCGTTACGTGGCGCACAAGGGTGCCTCGGCCGGTGTACGCGCGGCGCGTGGTCTGACGGACAGCGGTGTCTACAGCAACCCCCCCGGCAGACCTGGCCGTAGCCACTGCGGTAAGGCCGATTTCATGTATCACCGCTTCGACCGCTTCGCCCGGGCGCAGGCGGCGGTCGATCGGAATGATGGCGCGCCTTTCGGGCTCAGTCCGTTCGATTCGCGGCGGCCGGACCAACAAATACTCGTATTCATTTTCATGGTTGCGTCTCGCGTTGAGCGTTTCGAAAATAGCCTCGGCTGCATCGTCTACCTGGAACGGATTGGGGGATTCGACGCAGACGAATAGTTCGACCCACCCCTCATGGCCATAGTATAATCCAAGGTTCGTGGGCTCTCCCAGGATCGCCCAATTGGGCCTCATTTCGAGCGACGGCAGGGTTTCCTTCATCAATTCGCGCACGCCTGTGCTGTGCCCCTCTTCCTGCATAACCGTTGCCGCAACGATGAGGCTTCCGTCCAGGGGAAGAAGACTGCGCTTGAGCAACGCGCCTGTATAAATCTGCGCCGCGAGGCCGCTCTTACAGTCGGCCGCACCGAGACCGTGCAACTGGCCGTTGGTGATCTCGGCTCGCCATGGTGAACCGGCCCAGTCGTGGAGGTTCCCGGGGGATGCCGTATCGAGATGGGAGCACAACAACAGGGTCGATTCACCCGTGCGGCCATGAATGATCCCGAGGACGTTTCCGTATGAATCGCGGACGACCCGGTCGTACCCCAAATCGCGGAAGGCTCGCTCCACACAGTCAGCCACCAGCTCTTCCTCCGAGCTGAGTCCCTTTATCCGGACAAGATCCTGTGCCAGCGAGACGACGTCTTCTGCTAGTCCGTCCGTCTTAGAACGCAATATCCGGTACATGGCCTGATTTCCTCTCATGAAAAGCCCAAAGCTAAGCGTTTCTTCATAGGGACAAGAGCAATCACCGTACCGGTCGCGCGAGCCGCGACGCAACAAGCCCTTTTGCAAGAGGTTCCGTGATTTCAGGCCGGCTTGACGGGCGCAGGCAGATATTTCATAATGAAATATAGATTTCCATTATGAAAGGCTATCCATGAAAGCACAGGATCTTCGCCTCCAGGAGCTGGTCGTGTTCGGGGAGGGGACCATCAACCTGCACGGTCGTCGCCTTGTCCTTCATTCAATCGATGCCTTCGCTCAGTTCCGAAACGACCTGGTCGAAATGGTCGGTATGGAGCAAGCGCGACGCATTCTCACGCGTTTCGGATATTTTTGGGGCCGTGCCGACGCGGCGGCGATGAAGCGCATTTTTTCATGGGACAACCGGCGCGAATGGCTAATGGCCGGACCACGGATGCACACCCTTCAGGGCGTTTGCCGAACAGTTGTCAAGAGGCTCGATATGGATGAAAACGGCACTCGCTTCCATATGGAGGTCGTCTGGCACGAATCTGGCGAAGTCGAGGAACACCTGAAGGCGTTTGGCCGGTCGAGTGCCCCTATCTGTTGGATGCTCGTCGGCTATGCCAGCGGCTACGCCAGCTTCGTCCTCGATCGGAACGTTTTCTTCGTCGAGGAGAAGTGCCGGGGAATGGGGCATCGTGTGTGCACGGCGGTAGGCAAAGATGAAGCCTCGTGGGGACCTGATCTGAAGCCCCACATGCTTTACTTCAAGACGGACGATATCCAGGGCAAGGTTCTCGCTCTGACAGAGGAACTGAAGCGGAAGACGCGCGAACTGGCGCGCCAGCGACGACGCATAGCGAAGCTGGAAGGGAACCACGCGCCATTCATCGAGGTCCGAAGCGAGTCGTTCCGCCGCACGCTTGATCTGGCATTGCGCGCTGCACCTTTCGACACATCGGTGCTGATCACAGGCGAAACCGGAACGGGGAAGGATCTCCTTGCGCGCTATATCCACGAGCGGTCGCACCGGGCGCGCGGGACGTTCCTGGCGGTGAACTGCGGAGCACTGCCGGAGACGCTCCTCGAAAGCGAGCTGTTCGGCCACAAGGCAGGCGCGTTCACGGGCGCCATAGCGGACCGGGTCGGTCTTTTCGAGGAGGCGCGAGGCGGCACGATTCTGCTCGATGAGATCGGCGATATATCGCCAGCAACCCAGACCAAGTTGCTTCGGGTACTTCAGGAAAGGGAAATTACTCGCCTCGGGGAGAACCTTCCGAGGAAAATAGACGTGCGAGTTCTTGCAGCGACGAACCGCGACCTGGACCAAGCCGTAGCTGAAGGGCGGTTCCGCGAGGACCTCCTATACCGTCTGCGTGTCATAGAAATCAGAGTGCCGCCGCTGCGGGAAAGGCGCGAGGACATTCTTCTGCTTGCGCGTTACTTCACGAGGAAGTTTTCGCGAAGGCTCAAGATGCCCACGTTGCGGCTCGACGCCACCTGTCTGGACTACCTCCTCAACTATCCCTGGCCTGGAAATGTGCGGGAGATGGAAAACGCCATCGAGCACGCAGCGGTGTTTTCAA
>JALGUK010000187.1 GCA_029820875.1 Candidatus Zipacnadia bacterium | reverse complement strand
GCTCGACTGGTTCTACCATCCGATTCTGCTCGCGCCTGACGGGTCGTATGCGTTGGTCTATGCTATAGACAACGCGAGCGACCTCTACCATGTCACTGCAGACGGCAAGCGCATCTGGGAGCTGCACATGGACCATGGCGCCGTCGCGTCACTGAACCTCCCGCCGCGCTTCTCTCGCGGGGGCGGGCATTACCTGCTACTCAGCGCGAATCCGTACCTCCCATTGGGACCATTCAAGGTCCTCCCCCGGGGGGAAGGCGTCCCGCCTGTGCCACATGCCGTTGGGGGGCCGGCATGGGCGCTCACGCTCCTGAGGCTCAGCCGTGAAGATGTCTTCCCGGCGGGTGGTGGGAAGGTTCGCGCGCTATGGGGTGAGGTGCGGGGCCAGCTGATGGCCGACTCCATTGACGGGCCCGAGCCAGCCTACCAGTTGGAGCGGACCGCTATTGCGGAGCGACAGGACGGCATCACGATCGCGGCGGCTGGCATCGGCGGGCGGCTCGTGCTCTATGACTTAGACCGCAGAGGCATTTTGCGCTCAACGAAGGATATTCATCTAGAGCCTGATGTCGCGGTGCACCGGCTCGAGGTTGCGGGCAATCCGCCTGTGGTTCTTGTTGCGGGCGGGCCGAGGATTGGGGACGTTAGCAAGATCACGCCCGAGCAGCGCGCCCGGATGGCCCAGGTCCGCGTTCTCTCTTTGGATGGTGAGCATCTCTTCGAGTGGACGGGCGAGGGGACCATCACCGATGCGCTGCTGTCGGACGATGGACGGCGGGCGGCAGTCGCCACGAGTGCTGCTCTCCATTTCTTCGCTGCTGAGTGAGGGGGATTTGTCGGCCTCAACGATGACGACGACAACGGTAACAATACGCCGGACAACGAGGAGACGGGGTGGTAGGCATGTCCAAGCAAATGTATGGCGTGAAATGGCTGGCTTGCATTGCTACGTTAGGCGTAATCGTGGCCTATGGGCTGATGGCGGACCAAGGTAGCAGGCAGGAACCTGCCTGGAGTGAGCGCGCAGTAGCGCTTGACTCGGGAGTCATCCCGTACTCGGTGCTGCTCGACGAGTCGTGCGGCGTTGTCATAGCTACCGCTGCCGAGGTGCGCAGGGCCTACGGTATTTCAATCCACGACGATCGCATCCTTTGGAACCTGGCAACACCGGACCCTGCCGTCTTCGGTGCCGTCGTTGGTCCAGGTCGTGCCGTCTTCTCGTTGGCGGGTTCGGGACAGGTCCTACGCGTGGAGTACGATCATCAAAGGGCCACTAGCACGGCTGCCACCATTGCACCTAATGCGCAACTGGGACCCGTGGCGTGGGTCCCGTCTCGCTCACATCTGGCTGTTGGCTCCTTCCGCCCCCCCGAGCTGCTCTTGCTCCGTCTGGCTGAGTTCCAGCTTGACGCCACAATCCCGTTGAACGGTGTTCCCATCTCCCTGGCGCTTAACCCAGTTACCGGTGCGCTGGCGGTAGGATACGGTAGCGCCGGTGGTGGAGGACATGACCTGTGTGTAGTTGATCTGAGGGGCCGGAGGGTCGCTGCGGCCTTCGAGCTGCCGGGACACGATATCAGGGCATTGGCGGCGTATGGTGATGGATTCCTCGCGGCAGCTAACGAACCTCTGCATGATCCTGAGGCGCAATTCAGGAACGGCCTTTACTTCGTCTCCCGTGCTGCGCAGAAGCGGCGCCTGAACCTGGACGTGCGGCGAGCATTCGGCATGACCGTGGTGGGCGACCTTTGCCTGCTCACCGCGTTGACGCCACAGGGGTACGGACTGCTCGTGTACGACGTGAAGTCCGAACGCCTCCTTCTTCGCGTGCCCCTGCAGGATGAGCCGTGGGGGACCATCGTGGTGCACCGCGAGGACGACCACCTCGTCGCCTATGTGCCGGACGTAAACGCACGCGCGATTCGGGTGTTCCGCCTGTCAGGGCTTCCACTATCCCCGAGTACAGACCAGGCGGCAGACCGACCGGACGGTTGAACTAAGGGGACATCGGACTCGACCGTCAGAGGCGCCGATAGTGTCCTTTCACCTTCCTGTGGGGCCGTCGGGTGCTCGCCGTCTTTGAGGTGGACCTGGACATCGGCGAGGTGGCGGAGGAGGACGACGACAACGGGAACAATACACCGGACAACGAGGAGACGGGCACGGTGACCGGCGAGGACGACCTAGGCAAGAGCATCCGAAAGGGGCATGGCGGAGGCGTTGGGATACAACCAATACATGGGCTACCGAGTGCGAATGGAGCACCTCGCCGAGGGCACGAGCCTTCGGTACCATCTGGCCGACGTCGAGGGGCCGGAGTACGATTCGGTGGCCGCTCCCATCTACACAGAGTACCACCATCTCCTGCAGGACGGCAGGGCATCAGGGTGGGTAAACCGGCAGGGGACCATCGGCCAATGCGACAATACGGGAGACTCCAGCGGGTCGCACCTGCATTTCAGCGTGAAAGTCGGTGGTGCCGCGCCCGCGAACAACATCAACCCGGACCCGAGCGTGACTCGCAGTTGGTTCTACCACACCAACCCCCAGTACGTCACGATGGGGGCCGCGTGTCATCCTGGATGGTGAGGAGGCGATGACGATGTGCAGGTGCGGGCCATTGCATTTGCGTTGGGCATGTGTCTTCTTGACCGTGGTCGTTGGGTCGTACCTGTCCGCCCGCGTCACTAGTTCAGCAGTACCGTCCAACGAGGAACCCGCTGTCAAGACTGTCCGGTTCGATGGTCCATGTGAAGTCCATGTGGCGACTACCCCGGACATCCGTCGCGTGGCGGTCTCGGCGAGCTTCCCTCCTCCACGAGCCCAGAATCGACTCAGCGTTTATGACGGGACTGGCAAGAAGTTGTGGACGGTGCGGGCCGATGGGGGCAAGCTCAGAGTTCTGGCCATCTCTCCTGAAGATGGCGCCGTTGTTGCCTTCCGCTACCGGGCTGGAGATGATCGGACAACGGACGACAACGCAGTGAAAAGCATCCTGACGTTTAACGGAGTCACGGGGGCGGTCGTGGCGGAAGTGCCCCTCCGACCCGCCGATGTGGCTGGTGCCGCGAGTGCAGACGGTCAGGTCCTGGTCATGCTGGGCGATGACCCGCGCCTGCTTCGACGCGACGGCACGGTTCTCTGTCAGTTGGGGAATGTCCGGCCACCCTTCCCTGTGGAACTTGACTGGACCGAGGCGCCAGTGCTATTGGCTCCGAATGGCTCGTATGCTCTTGTGGGTGCAGGCGAACAGACGCGGGAGCTGTTTCAGGTCACGGCCGAGGGAGACCGCATATGGGAGCTCCACCTGGGGTCAGGCTTCGTGTCCTGTCACGACCGCATTGCCCCGCGGTTTTCTCGTACCGGCGGCTACTTGCTCCTCAACGGGGAGTTCTCCGCTGATGCGGCCATGCTGCACGTGGTACCCAAGACCCATGCGGGGCCGCTGTTTGTTGCCCGTCCGCAGGTAGGGGCAAGCGGTTCCTGCCTCATCCTTCTGAAGGTGGGCCGCCCCGAGGGCATGCAGGTACCGGGCGGCTGTGTGTCGTTGCTGTGGGCGGAGAGTACGCTAATGGCTAGCCCCCTGGCGAGCAACAGGGTTCCGCACCCCAACAAGTTACTGGATGCTGATGTGATGGACACCAATGGAGCGGTGGTGATTGTGGCGGTGGGTACGGCAGGCCTTCGTATCATTCGGCTGGCTCCTAATGGCAAATGGTTGGAGGGCCACCACATTCCCCTCGACACAGGTCCGATCGCTGCCAAGGTCGCGGTCGGTGGAGATCCGCCCTACGTGTTGGTTGCGTACAACGTGCCAGGGGCCGCCGACGGCCTTTCGGTCCGCCTGTTCAGCATGCACGGTGAGGAGGTAAGTGCTTGGACCAGCGACGGCGACGTGTGGGACGCTTGGCTTGCTCCGACCGGCGGGCATGCTGTCGTCCAAGCGGGGACGGCCCTGCACTTTCTGTCATTTGGGCGCCAGCTTGCTGAAGAACGGTAGC
This sequence comes from Candidatus Zipacnadia bacterium, assembly GCA_029820875.1. The sequence continues at coordinate 198 of JALGUK010000187.1, read as the reverse complement.
GCGGCCGTGAAAAGTCGCGACGAACGACTCGCATCACCGGCGACCGTGGAGCGAAGCCGAACGGTTGTCCGGTGCATGCGTTTGTTAGGTGAATATCCATAATCGTCTACACCTTTTCTGCATAGACAAGCCTTTCAATTGGCAAGGGCACAAGCTTCCGCCCAGTCGGCTTCACGTACCGTTCGGAAAGCTCCCTGT
>JALGUK010000186.1 GCA_029820875.1 Candidatus Zipacnadia bacterium | reverse complement strand
CCCGGGCCTGACCGACCTTTCGCGCTTGCCGGAAGGCCCGCTGACTGTCGAGAAGCATGGACTAGGCGGCCAGGACCCCCGCGAAAGCTCGGAGGCCTACGGGAAGGAGATTGCGGAGGCAATCATCAGACGCACCGTCGAAGGCGTGGACGAGCGTCTTCCCCGATAATCGCGTCAATTCCAATCAGGGGTGTGGCAGTGAGTGGAGAATTCCGTCAGCGCTTTGACCGAGGCGGCTATTGAAGCCAGCAAGGCGGGACTCGAATATCCGGGCCTCCGCACTTCGTCGGTATCGTCTGATGTGCTTGCCGCTGACCTGGCGGCGGGATTTTTCGAAGACGGCAAGATTCGTGAACTCAGTTGGAAGGCCCTGGATAAGACATGCCAGCACCAGCTTGAACAGGTTCGGTGTATGTCGGAGGAGGAGGCTGTCGAGGCGGTCAAGGCCACCCCGCTGCATTCTGACGCCGAGTGTGCACGGCTGCTCTGGGCGCTTGCATCGGATACCCGCGAACCTGTCAAAAGTCTGGCGATGACGTTGTTCAACGGCCGCGAAGACCTGGATAGGAACGGCAGGGAGGAGTCTGTGGCCGGCCGCGACGAACGGTCGGGCCGCGATGCAGCGGCTCGTGCCGACAGCCCGGCGTTTGATGAGATGGCTCACAAGCTGGAAGCACTCCACCGTGAGCTTGACAAGGTATCCAGAGCGCTTGCGCGGCAGAAGCGCAAGACACAGCGGGAGATTCAGGCCAAGAAGAAACTGCAGCGGAAGCTGGCTACGCAGTCGCGCAGCATCCACGAACTCCAGCAGCGTCTGGGCAAAAAGCGTACCCCGCCTCCGGCCAACTCAGGCTCCACGGCCAGGAAACTCGAGGACGCCCGAAAACGGATCGCGGAACTTGAAACGACCGCTGCCGAGTTAACGGATGCGCTCCGGGAGGCGGAGCAGCAGGCGCTGCATGCGGGCGCCAGAGCTGCGGAACTCGAAGACCAGGTCAGATGGGCGACGGTCAAAAAGGAGGAGGCGATGGCCTTCGTCGCGGAGGTGCTGGTCCGGATCCGACTACCAGAAGCTGCTTGACCGGGTGGTTGACGGGCGCCGGGTCGTTGAAGCATACGCTTATGTAGTGCGTTCGCCGGAAGTGGATCAAACCCCGTTCACCGATATGCTCACGCGCATGGGTTTCGTGGTACGCACCAAGAACCTGGTCACCCGCGTTGATGGGACGACCAAAGGCGACTGGGACATCGGAATTGTATTGGACATCCTCGAGTTGGCTGATGAACTTGACACCGTCGTCCTCGTCAGTGGCGACGGTGACTTTGTTGACCTTGTCAACACGCTGAAAAGCCGCGACGTGAAGGTCGAAGTGGCCGCATTCCCCGCAAGCACCGCGGTCGCCCTCAGCAGCATGGCGGATGTTTTCCACCCTCTCGGCCCCACATTCATGCTGCAGGACCGAAACGCCTGAGCCGCCCGCTCGCAGCATGTCTACCTGCGCCGCGGCGGCAGACAAAGGACAGCTCCTCACGGTGTCGAAACGACGAACTTGGTACCTGATGCGATGCAATAATGTAGTGTGACCGTCAAATGGAAGCCGGGGCTGTGCAATGAGGATAGCAAGATGGTGGCGAAGGCTGGACCGCCCCAGGGACTTGCTGCTCCTGGTGAAGATGCAGCTTTGGCTCATGTGGCTGCTCATCGGCAGGCTGTTTCGACCCATCGCTGAGCTGACCGACAGGCTTCGCCCTCGGCGTGCCGGCGGAAACCGCGCATCAGACAGCCGCTGCGATGCACTGGCGCGTTATGCGCGATTTGTAGTCTGGCTCAATCACCTTTGGATACGCAATCCCTGCCTGTATCAGTGCCTTCTCCTTTACCGGTTCGTACGCCTGGAAGGCCGAGACGCCGAAATCGCCTTCGGCGTCCGGCGCGAGGGCGGCGAGCTTACCGGCCACACGTGGATTCTCCTGGACGGCCGCGTCCTTGGCGATACTCCGGAACACGTCGCCCGGTATCACCTTGTCTGGAAAACAGGATAGACGGCACTACGGCTATATCTACGGCCGAAACCGAATCGAATACAGGTCCGCATCTTTCATCACGAACCGCAGCCTCACCGGTCGGCCTGCAAGAGCACTGACGTCCGAGCCGCCTTCCCAGGCGACCACATGCTCAATCTCGTCGCCATAGATCTCCGGGCACTGTGCAAGCGTGAAGTCCTCGAACGGGGCGCCACCCGCGTCCTGAATCTCCACCTGGACGCTCCCGACCGCGGAGGTCGAATAATTGATGACCAGCTCCCGGCCCTCGAATGTCAACGGCTTTGTAGTGAACTCCCCGCCGGAGTAGGGAGCATTCACCGAGACAAACCCGTCGGTGCGGAGGGTTCCTCGGCGCAGCCGGCACTCAACCCCGCTCTGATGGTAATGTTCGATCCAGTAGACGGACATCTCCCCCGGCCCTGTCTGCAGGATTCCCCACGCCGGCCCGTTGTTTCGATGACACCAGTTGTGAATGTCCAACCCAGGTCGTATCCAGGCCTCCATCCACCTGTGGAAGTTGACCCCGTCGCGCGTGGACATGAAGCACCCTTCGGATATGCCGCCGATGGGGTAGTCATCGGGCAATTTCTTCCGGTTGGGCACATATCGCTTCGGAAACGCCACGAAAATATGCGGCGCACGGAAGTATGGAATGGTCGCATTGGTGTAAAGGTGTTCAGGCGGCGTATCCCCGTAGCCGCACCACTGGGGCTTGGTCCAGTGAATGAAATCCTGCGAGGTGCAGGTGCGGATGGTGCGCACTCCCTTGGCGAAGTCGCGCACGTAAGCCCGATACTCCCCGCGGACGTTGTCATAGAAGGCCAGGTTATGTGAGTCGAATGCGCCCTCGGTAATCACCGGTTCGTTCTGCATTTTGCGCCAGTGGATGCCGTCGGGCGACGCCAACGCAATCAGCGGCCCGCCGGCCACGGCTTTATACTGCTCCTCGGGCTTGCAGTTCGGGTTTGTGTCCTTGAAGGGGGAGAAGTTGTGCACACCTTCGCCTGCCCAGACAATATTGTTATCCTTGGTTCCCTGGCACTCGAAAAGCCCCAGGCGGGGCTTCGTCCAGTGGATGCCGTCGGTGCTCTCCGCGTAACAGGTGTACGACGGGCCGTAAACATTGGGGTACTCACTGAGCGGCTTGGTGATGGACTGGCCCCGGTAGTACATTCGATAGATGTCACCATCCTGAAAGACCGTCACGTAGAAGCTGACCTCACCCTCCCAGGGCGCGTCGTAGACGATGGCGACCTCCTCGCGTTTCGGAGAATGCAGTTCCTGCGTTACTGCCCTGGTCGTGTCTATCAAGTAATCGTCCACAAACAGTTCGAGCCGCGAGCCGATATTGAGCACGTCCTCACCTTCCTGCTGAGCCATAGCGGCACATGGGATGATGACAGCGATGCAAACGGCAAAGATGCGGGTCATGACCATCAGCACTCCTTTTCCTTATCAGTATGAAGACGGATTCCGGCTATGGTAAAGCCAGCCCCGGCCAAAGCGTGTCACAGCGGCGGCAGACTCTCGAAAAAGTCGCGCAACCTCTCCATTTCCTCGTCGCTGGCGCTTGCATAGGGTTTCCTACGCCACCGCCCGGCGATGCCGAAAATCTCCAGCGCCGCGTGTTCGCCGGTGTCGAACCCTCCGGTCAGTTCCCCGATGAAGTCAAAATAGGGCATATCGTACTTGGCTATAATCTCGACGGCCCTGTGCAAGTTCCCCTCCTTCACAGCGTTCCAGTAGGCATGTGCAACCTGCGGCATGGACTTGATGAATACGGACATGTACCCGTCGCACCCGTAAGGCAGCAGGTTCATGTGGTTCTGCTTCTGCCCGCCCGAGAAAACCGCGCACTGCTGGTGACAGATAAGCGCCATCTTGCGGCCGAACTCGTTGCAGACATCGTCCTTGACCGCCACCACGCCCTCGACGGTATCCATCAATCGCCTCAACACATCAAGTCCCACCTGCTGGCGTGAGCTGAAGACCGATGTCACCACCATAACCGGCATGTGCTGCGCAACGGCGGCGTAGTGCTCGACGAACGTATCCCTCGTGCACGAAAACGCCCAGTCCGGCGGCAGGACCATCAGCACGTCCGCGCCCAGTTGCCGGCAGTATTTCGCAAACTCGACGGTCTTCGGGGTACCCCATGCCCTGTCGGCGGCGACTACCATCGCCCTCCCGGCGGTGTGCTCGACGACGGTTCTCGTCACATCGGCGACCTCCTGGTCGGTCAGGACAGTGTACAGACTGTCACCGTAGGTCAGCAGGACCGTCCTCGTGCCGGCCTCGACTACGAAATCTATAAAGTTGCGTAGTCCGTCGAAGTCAACCGCGCCGTCGCGCGTGAACGGCGTATTGACCGATGCAATCGGACAGGTCAGCGCCTCGCGAATTTCATCGCGGCTCATCGCAGTCATCAGCCGTTGAAATCTCCTTCTACTTGTTGGGATATCGCTGACGAGCTCTGAACACCAGGCGGATTCCACGGCACAAGCATCTTTCCCTGCAGCAAATATGTACGGCGGGATAAAGGCGAGCCACAGAGTCCTGGCCGTGAAGGCTGAAAGCGCTTATGACGGGTCATCCAACAGGAAACGCACTACGAGGTTTACGTCAGAGGAGGCAGAGAAGTTATTCGCCGGCTACGTAGAGGGCGCACCGCACCGGCCCGGGCGGATCGCGGGGCTTTTCTTGCTGAGGGACTCCGTCTGATTGCTCTCCAATTCTCTCCGGCAATCGTAATTGACGGCTGTGGAATTCGACTTGGAGAACCCATGTGAGCTTGCCGGAGGTCGTGGACCCGTCATCCATCTTGGTGATGGTTGCAGGTACCATAATGAAGCCAAGGCCCCTACGACTGGGAAACTCGACATACACGGATTCCCCTGTCCGCATGGGAGCCATGCTTATTAGCTCCGCATCGTGCTCCGATATATGCACGACCGCCGCCTGGGTCTTGCCGGCTTTGTTCATAGGTTACACCCTCGCCTGATACAGGCACGCTCTTGCCGACGCGCCGATACTGGATAGCCATCGGCAACTCGTTCCTGCCGCTCCTATCCGATTGCGGTTCTTATACCGCCGGACTGCGCCTTTGTAATGTAAACAATGCGTCAAATGTTTGTGTCCCCGTTTTTGCACTTTTTATACCCGGGCATATTCCGTGACATGTACGGCGGTATATTATACAATGACTGCCTACCTCGCGGCGCGCTATTGTGCTATCAT
>JALGUK010000185.1 GCA_029820875.1 Candidatus Zipacnadia bacterium | reverse complement strand
GGTCGTCTCCCTGGAGCTGGCGATGTGCATGGCTTCCTCTATACTGAAGCTAAAAAATCGCTGCGGAATCGCCGGCAAGCGCGCCGCGGTCAACGGCTTAGGGCCAGCGGGCTTCGTAGCCGGACAGATGCTTCGGGCCGAAGGAGCGGCGTCCGTGGTCGGGTTTGAGGTGCACCCGGGCCGCCGCTTGCTCGCTGAAAAACACGCCGTTGACAAGGCGTTCGACCCGTTTTCGCCGGAGGTGGAGGAAGCGTTCCCTCTGCGGTCCACAGGCCGACCTGAAATAGATATAGCCGTCGACTGCGTGGGCTACCCCGACCCAATGCGATTCTTGGCAGATCGTACCGCTTTGGCGATAGCCGAATTCGCCGTGCAACGCGGGGAGTATCAATGGACCGACATCCACGATGGGCTTGAGTTCCTCAGCTACGACGGACACGGCCGCAACTACGCTGAGTACGCTTTGGCGTTGATTCTCGACGACCGAATTGACATCTCCCCGACGCTCTCGGTGGAGCTGCCATTGGAGCAATATACCAAGGGGGTTACACTGCTGCGCCGGAAAGAGGCAATGAAGGTCCTTTTCTCGCCGTAGAAGTCAGGTACAGCGTCCTCGGCCGACGAAGCTGGTGGATAAGACAGTTGCAATTGTCGTAAATGAACCTAAAACCACACATGAAGGAGTTGGTAGATGATGGCAGACATGGCTCTTATCGTCACAGAAAACGGGTTCGGGAAGCTGGTCAATGCCGATGAATATCCGACACACGGCCGCGGAGGTAAGGGCGTAATCACCTACGCGGTTACCGAGCAGTCAGGTCCTGTTGTAGCCGTTGAACACGTTCAGACAGGAATCGGCCAGCGGGTGCTGATCACCACAGCTCAAGGGCGCGCGCTGATGACACAAGTGGACGATATATCCACCCGCAGCCGCAACGCCGGCGGTGTCAGGCTGATCACGCTCGCCGATGGAGACAAGGTGGTTGCAGCCTGCGTCTGAGCCGACAAAGGTCGTTGCTTTCGGGGGTCTTCAGATCCCCGAAAGCAACGCGGAAAGCCGTGCATCCCAGATTGCGATGGCAATGCGTTTAGACACTTCGTTGAGCTGTTGGTCCAACTCCGTCCACTGCATTGCATCAATTGTCTCGGAGCTATCGAGCCGCTCGCGGACAGAAGCTACTTGCCGGCGATATGCGGCAATGCGCTTGCCAAGCTCCGCGCGCGTTGCCGGGTCCTTTTCGCGTGCGCGTACCTGATCGAGCTGGTCGAGCTGCCCTTCCACTTGCTTGATGCTCGCCTGGGCCATTTGCCTGTACGATGTCCGCGCGAAGCCCTCGCTGCTGAAAATCCGAATGGGGCCGGAGCGGTCGCCCTTGCGGAACTCCTCCACAAGCTTTCCTACTTCCTCCGGCCTCGGCGACAGCACCAGGTGTGCAAAACGGGCGGGATCGTGGAAGTCGGCCTTCGTCTGCGACCAGTTGGTCCACTCCCGCTTGCCGCCGATATGCCGGTCGCGGCAGACATTGAATCCGAGCACCATTGCGGGGCGGGGCACCACGCCCAGATCCGCCCAGGGCACGGCAAGTTCCACCGACCAATACCCCTTCCCAAGGTGCGTGCCGGCCTTGATGTCCGCGTTCCATACGGAGTTGCTCTTTTCCGAGTCCCACAGTCCGCCGCCCGCGCTGACAGCAAACTGGTAATAATCGGTGTGATCATGCCTCGGGTCAATAAAGAACTCCACCGTCTCCTCGCGGAAGATATCGTGATTGTCCCTGGCGGTCTTCTGGAGAGACACTTTGTCGCTGAGCGGTTCTATGCATCTCACTGCAAAGTACACAAATTTCCGGTCGTACGCCACACGCAGCGCGGTTTGCACCTGGGCCGTCACCGGCTTGTTGTAGAGCGTAAACCCGCTGACCCAGGGCGCGTCAGCCCAGCAAGCGTCCTTGAGAAGGCCGTCTATCTTCGGCGGAGTCTTTGCCTCCGGAGCCGGATAGACGAAGATAGGGAAGTCGTCCTGCGCGATGCACACGGGCAACGCAAACCCCATAAGCAATGCGATACATGCAACTGTCCGTCGCATGGTTGATCACTCCCCCTGAACGGTCAAAGTAGCGCCAACCGCTTTTTCCGTGTACAGGTCAATGGCCCGAATCGTCCACTTGCCGGGCGGGTCGTTGAATGCCACGGGCAACGGGACCTCCGCCCCCTGCCGGCCCACAATGACAACCCGGTCCAGCCAGTCGGCTGGCTGGCCGTTCGGCGTTGTCGCTCGGATTCGAAGCGCGTGCAGCCCCGCCAGTCCAGGCACCTCGAGGCGGGCTGTTACGACCTTCCCCGGCGGGGTGGAACTCGTGCTCAACCGGAGCTGCGCATCCGGAGCCTCTCGGGGCAGCAGGGCAAAGAACGTGGCGCGGCAGGGAATGATGCCCGTCGTGAACGTCTTTACCCGGCCGAGCGCCTTGTGGTGCCGCAGGTCATAGACATACATCGGCCGTGGGAGCGTCACCTGAGCCGGTTGAGCTTTGCCTCCTTTGCTCGTGTCCAGCCAGCCCATTCCCATGCCTTCGTTGAAGAGCGCAAGCAGCTCGATGTGCCCGTTGCGCCAGCGGATGATCTGCGTATTTCGCACGGGCCGACCGTCGCCGCCCGTCAGGGTCACGGTCGGGCGGACACCGGCCGCCGCAAAAAGCGCTTGAACAAATTCGGCGGCCGCCTCCGGTGTTTCGGCCGTGCTTATCGGCGGGAAGCTCAACATCGCGAAGTTAAGCAGAACCGCCTGCCCTTTGCCGACCTTGCGGACAATAACCAGCGGCGTATCCCCTGCGTGGCCCATCGTTTGAGCGTCTATGACACGAATGGAGGGGTCAACATTCGCGGACTCCCATGAGAATGAGAAGCTCTGCTGGCCAAGTTTGCCTTGCAGCGTCGCTCTCTGTGCCGACGCCTTCGCCTGCGGTCCACGCTCGACCCCGAACAGGTCGTCCAGGCAGCCGCCCTTGAGCGGCTTGCAGTGGCCGTCGTAAAGCCCCGGGCGCACGTCTGCAATGACGGTCCCCCCGCCTTCGGCGAATGCGCGGATGACATCGGCCTCTTTCGGCCCGAGAGCCTCAGTCTGCGGCAGAATCAGCACCTTGAATCGCCGGGCATTGAACTCCCCGAGCCTGAGCATCCGATCGGTGACGTACCTGAACTGAAGGCCCAGCCCCCGGATAGCCCCAAACCACGCCATGTGGTCTTTCTCGTAATTACCGTAAGAGGGTCCTTGCTCCACGCGGTTGGCGTAGGCGGACGGCATCGAGTAGAGAATCGCGATTCCGTCGTCGAGCATCTTCGATTTAATCAGCAGCGTTCCAAGCCCGTCACGGACCACCTTCGTGTCGTCCACCATATCGCGATTGTGCGGGTACGGCCCCAGGTGCGGCGCAAGTAAGCCGTGGAAGCGGCCTAATCCGTCCCAGCGCCACCACCAGACGGCGTCAGTTCCGCGCGTGACCATCCGCCAGTACCGCGAAAGCAACGAGTCCGCGTCCTTGGTGTAGCCCATCCAGTTGGAGCGGGGGAAATCGCGGGGGGCGATGGAGCGGACAACCTCATCGGCAGTGCCGGGATAGGGCGACCAGAAGCCGTTGGTGCGGATTATCAGGTCCAGGTCATCTCCCGCAGCGAACGTACCTGCTCCCTCAAAGCCGGTCTTCGCCTTCGGGTCAATCTTTTTGAAGGCGTCGCCGAACCGCTTGCAGTACTGGACGAAATTCCAGCACTGGTACGCCTGGCGGTCATACCAGCGGGGATAGTTGCCCTCCCGGAGCGAATTGGCCTCGTCGTTGTCATCAGGATCCGAGAGCACGACATCATCGAAGCCGGCGAAGTCTGTGCCCCAGGAGCGGTTCAGCGCCTCGATGTCCCCGTATTGCTGCCTGAGGTAACGCCTGTAAACTTCGAGGTCCTTCGGGTCCGTCGAGGAGCCGCGCGTGACGGTCTCGTCGCCCAGCGAGTAAACAAAGACCCCGTGCTCGCGCGCCGGGACATAGCGCTTGACCCATGCAATGTTGTAAGCCGCACTCAGCAGCCCCGGGGTACCCCCTCCAAGCTGAAGGGTGATGCCAAGCCTTGCCAGGCTCTCTTCGGCGTAAGGGGCGAGTGTGCCGCGCGGGCAGTCCCACACCAGGAAGTTAAACTGCCCGCGGTTGCGTTTCGTGACCTTGAAGAAACGATAGTCGGCACTCGCCTCGTTCTTGCCGCCCGTTACCACCGCCTCGACGCGCAGGAGCATCGGCATCCACGGCTCGATGGCAAAATGGAACGTCCCGGAGTCGCCGTCAACCTGAACCGGCTGGCGCATAATCACCCGCCCCCGCCGGTCCACAAGCTGCACGCGCAGCGACTCATTCTTTAACGCTTCGCCCTGAAGCTGCACCCTCCCCGATATGCTCTCCCCAATTTCTCCCCAGTCGCGGTCAAACTCAATGGCCTCGACCGTTCGCTGTGACGTCACCGTGAACGACGCCGTCGCCCAGGCCTCTACACCCCGGTCGCTGATGGCGCGCACGTCTATGTGATAATCCCCCGCCCGCACAACAGGCACCCGCACCGTCGTTTGCCCCTCGGGACGCTCGCAGACAAGCACTCCAAGCGGCGTTTTGATGCCGTCCCATCGGCGAAGGCTCACCTCAAGCTTTGTCTTGCCTGCGCGCGCACCGGCCCACGATACCGCCGCCACCTGGGCGGGCAAGCCCTGCCGCCCAATCTCCACCGCCTGAGCAGTGACGTCAAGCGCCATTTGCGGCTCCCGGCCGGCCGCCCACAGCACCGCCCGTCCCAGCCGCTCCTGCCAATAATCGTACTCAACCTCCCAGCCGACCCTGTAGGGCAGGTCGGGGCGCTTGGGCAAGCGGATTCCGCGCCCCTCACCGACTGTAAATGCGTCGCCGACAGGCCCTTTCGCAAGGAAGGGCGGCAGGTCCTGAATCTGCCGCTCGGGCTTGAGCACCCGCTTATCGTCCACCCCAACCAGAACCAGCCCCGCGCCCTTGGTCACCGGCTCGAGGACCTTGTACTGCTCCTCGGTCGTCAGCTTGTCAATGGGTATTTCGTTGAAAATGTACACATCGTAGGGCTTCTCCAGCAGCCGCAGCATCCGCTGATGCCCGGCATCGCCGCCCGCCCATTGAAAGTCAGGCGAGTCAATAATCTGATGGTGATATACGGCATCGGCCTTGACGTCAAAGCGCTCCATCAGCTCGATAATCTCGCGCGCGTATGTACCGCGGCCGTTGCTGAAAAAGAGCGCCCGGATACTCCCACGCGCGTAAGGCTGGCCCCAGTCGGTGTGAGGGGTCTCGAACTCCATGGAGAGCTGGTGTTCCTCCTCCAGTTGGTCCTCCGCCGCCGCGGTGGGCGTCGCCGCCAGAGCACTCACGAGCAGCACACCTACCAGCATTGCGATATAGCGCATGGTTCATCCCTCTTTCTTTTCGCAGCGGTAGCATGAACAGATGGCCTCAAAACAGCCCCTTTTCCCGACTTATCGCATATCCCGGATAGCCGTCAGAGCCGCCGCATATGCTCCACTCGTTGGAGCGCACAATCCCGTCACCGTACCCGCAGATGTCGCGGGTGGAAGGTATACGCTCAAAGAGCAGGTCGAACAGCTCCCGCGCCGGCAGCGTGTCCCCGGGCCACAGACCGAGCTTCTGGAGCACGTCCAAATCCTTCTTATAGTCGCGAATCAGCCCTCCGCTGTGGACGCATCGGCCCGTCGGGGGGTGAAATCCATCGCAGCAGTCACAGACCTGGCAGGTGCCCAATACCAGCGTAATAGGTACATCCGGCTCCCGTTTGATACGCTGCAAAATCTCGTAAATCGTATCGTTGTCCCGGGGCACATCGCCCTCCCCGCCCGGGTA
>JALGUK010000184.1 GCA_029820875.1 Candidatus Zipacnadia bacterium | reverse complement strand
GTCGCGGGATGAACACTCTTATCTCTTATGTCTCGCCCTTCGTAGGTAAATTGCCAAACGCCAAGTTGACACCTTATCCACTGCTTAGCCGTCATGCAATTGAGATGATTAGGCTTACAATCACAAGTTTTTTCGCAAGGAATAGAGAGTCGCTTGCGATATAGTTTGTCACCCTCATATATCGCCAGTGGCATTTTTGTACTTTCACCAGTGTGCTTTATCTGTTGGCTTTCCACTTCATGTTCCTCTTCCCGCTGCTCTGCTCGGACTTCAGCCATTGATCGATTTCCTCCCTGTCAAAACGCCATTGCTGGCGTATCTTAACGGCGGGAAGCTCGCCCCTTTTCGCCATGTCGTAAATCTTGTCGTCGCTCATTTGCAGGTATGCGGCCACCTGCTTTACGGTCATCCATTCTGCCATGCTGTGATCCTCCGCTTCGGAACACATCCTAACATTTCAGAACATATCATAATATTGCGGATACCATTTGTCAAGTGAAATCCTGGTACTATGGAACAACGGCGCGATAGTGAGCACGGTCGAGAAGCTGCGCCAGACGATCAAGTCGCTCCCCATGAACACCAAGGCTTGCGCCCGAGCTGGCTTGGACCCCGACTTCGGCATCCGCAAAGAGGTCCGAGCCGATGTAAAAAGAATCTTGACATGGAATTCGCCGGTGCCTGGTACTACAATGAGATTTTGGTTCCATGTGTCATTCTGAGCGCCCGAAGGGCGCGAAGAATCTCGCTGTTTCTGACGTGCGGCTACGTCTAACGACGAGATTCTTCGGCGCTTCGCGCCTCAGAATGACAGCGCGAGGGACTGATATGCAAAAGGTTGTGCATGAGGTCATTGAGATCCTTCAGCGCCTTGCGCCTCAGAATGACAAACTCTCGTTGTAGTACCAGCAATGGCATTAATAAAATCGCTTGGCACATTTGAGGAGTATGTCAATCCCCTCAATCTGGTCTGGAACGAAAAAGGAGAGACCCGAACATGCAGTGGCAAGCCTGGAGTGAGGGACTAACCGAAGTGCTGGGGCTGAAGCGGACGCCGGTGGCGGTCACCTACACCGATACCCCGCCCGAAGGGGCATCTACAGACAAGCGGCGCGTTTGCGGCGCGCTGATGGACGCATCCAATGGGACGGTGGTGGACCTGACCGCGCAAAACTCGACCTGCCCAGGCGGCTCGCAGTACCTCGGGCTACGGTCAAACACCCCGGAGGCGCAGCGTGTGCTGCGGGAGTTCCTCATTGACGGCGAAAAGCTGCTCGCATCACCGGCGGCCATTCACCGAATGACGGCCCTCTCCAAGGTCCAGCCGCCCTTTGGAATGGCGGACCACGTAATCTTCTCCCCGCTCAATCGCGCCGAACTGAAGCCGGACCTCGCGGTCTTCATCTGCAACGCGTTTCAGGCGTGCCGCCTGGTCCATCTCGCGTATTACGAGACCGGCATCCCCATGGAATGCGACCCCACGGGCGCTCTGTGCAAGTCCGTCATCTGCTACCCGCTGGTCAGCGGAAGGCTGAACATCAGCTTCGGTGACATCACGGCCCGCAAGTTCTGGAAATACGCGGAGGATGAGCTTTTCGTCAGCGCACCCTACGAGGTATTGCGCTCGATGATTGCAAGCATTGACCACTGCAGCGCCGGCACCGCCAAGACGGAGATACCTCCGGCAATGCGCGAGCTGATGAGGCGCGGAGGCGGTGACGTTCCCGAACTCTAACAGCGATGCAGCTTGCGCCTGCGAGGCCTTATCCTTGGCCTACCTTCTGCTCCAGGAATTCGTACAGGTCCGTATTGAGCACGTGCTCATGTCCGATGTCCATCTCAGCCATCGGCTTGTCCGCCAAGTACAGCAGGTGGCTTTCGATGGGGTTCTGGTCCACCTCGCGGTCAATGCGCAGGAAGTGCCGCAGGGAGCAGTCAGGCATCTCAAAGCCATGCTGTTCGTCATTGGCCGCCAGGCGGGCGACTCGCAGCACGTCCTCGGGGCCCACGCCCAGGTCCGGGCATTGAGCTGAGATTCTCCGGGCAAGCTCATCGTCCTGGTCGCTTGGGTCGGGCACGAACTTCTCGATGGTGTCTATCGCATCGGCGATGAATGCACCGACGCCGGCGCTGAAGCCGTAGAGCATTCCGGTCACCAGGACCGCCGCATCGTCGGAGTGCCCGCAGCCCTTGCGATGGCGGATGTACATGTACCGGACGTGCTCGCTGTCGAAGTGTTCCTCGCTCTCGGGTAGAATCAGCCCGATTTCCTTGAACCGTTCAATCTGCCCCTCCCACTCCCCGTGTGCGAGCTTGTCACCGTCGAGGCCCTCCTGGTACATCTTACCCACGTCCACGAAGTAGGAGGCACCACCACCCACCTTGATGCCGTAGTCGTCCTCGACCTGCTTCCGAAAGCGCACGTCGTCCCGCTGGCCGCCGATATAAATCCCCTGGAGGACCTCCCGCGGCTCTATGGTCATGGACCGGAACATGCTCATCCCGAAAAGGGGCTCGTCGTCGGCATTGATAAGCTGCCGGCGGTCCGCCCCGGCAAGCACATCATCCACCCAGTGGTTCACATCGTCAATGAGCTTCTGGCGCTGGGCCGCCACCGTGTGACGGCTGAGTCCCAGGGCCAGGCAGATATCCTCGATGTGGGTGTTGACGAAACGGCGGCCCTTAAACTCGGCGTGCCCCTGGTTTGCATGGCCCTCAATGGACTGAATAAATATCAGTTCTTCCACATGCCACGCACACCGGAGCACCTCGGAGGCCAGCATGTTCTTGAAGTCCAGCCTGATAAGCTCCGCCGGCGCGATGCCCGTGCGCCAGCCGGCTCTTTCTTTCATAGGCGGCTTCCGGTGACGCCGTGTACGCTTTGCTCGAGGCAACCTGCATTCCTCCTACTCCGATATCCGACCGGCGACGACCGACCTGGCGGAGCACTTCGCCAGACTGTCAATCGGGCATTCTCCAGGGGCGCGATGATGTCCTCCGCTTGGGGAGCGCGGCATAATCTGATAGTGGACGACTGCTCGACCGCGAGCTACTTAAAACCGCCGAACAGAACCTGCGCCAGCAGCCCGGCAATCGGTGGGAAAAAGAACGTCACGGTCAGGCGCGCCAACGTAAATCGCCAGCCCAGAATCCCGATTTCCATCGGCAGCCGGCCTATGGCCCACAGTGACCAACCCGTAATGAACGCGACACCCGTTCCGACGCTTGCGCCCGACTTTAGAAGCCCGGCGACGATGGGCAGACTTACATACGGCCCCCCGGGAGCGAACGCCCCTGCAACCGTGCCGATGAAGATCCCCCGCATGCCGGATTCAACCCCTATCCAGCGCGAAAGCGTCTCACGCGGGACCAGCATAGGGACCATACCCGCCACGATAAACGAGAAAAGCAGCAGTGGGAGTATCTCAACAAGCATGTTCGTGCCAGCCTTAAGCCCGGCAATGTGCTGCTGCTCGCCCTTGACATAACCCACAAGCAGCAGGATTAGGGCAATTACACCCATAATGATTGTCGGCACCAACAGCGAAAAACTGCTGCTCTTCGCTCCCATCGTCATCTACTCCGTTCTCAGTAAGGGTTTGAAACTGTTGTGGGACCGCCGGTCTCACTTGTGATGAGTCTCGGAATACTCCGAACAAAGACAGTGTGCAAAACCGAACGGCGTAAAGTTCGAGGCTCAGACCGCTGTTCCCTCGGCGGCCGTGGTTCTGCTTGGGCGGAAGGTTTACAGGCGGGCAAGTGGAATTGAGCGAGTCAAAGGTGGCTACCGTCAACAAGCGGGAGGAATAAGCGCAATGGCCAAGGCCGTGATTGTAGATGCAGTCCGGACCGCGATAGGCCGCTTCGGTGGGGGGTTGCGGGAGTTCTCGGCCGGGGACCTGGCGACCCATGTCATCAAAGCGCTGCTCGAGCGGAATCAGGTCCCCCCGGACGAGGTGGACGAGGTAATCTTCGGGCATGTCATTCAGGGCGGCTCCGACCTCAATGTCGCCCGAAAGGCAGCGGTCAAGGCCGGCCTTCCCGTCACCTTGCCGGGATGGACGGTCAACAAGGTCTGTGCGTCGGGGATGAAAGCACTGGATATGGCGCGCAAGGAAATACTCCTGGGCGAGGCGGATATCATCATCGCCGGCGGGACCGAGAGCATGAGCAACGTCCCCTATTACGTGAAGGACCTTCGCTGGGGGAACAAGCTCGGAGACGTGACGATGGTGGACGGCCTCATGAG
>JALGUK010000183.1 GCA_029820875.1 Candidatus Zipacnadia bacterium | reverse complement strand
AATTCTCGATGAACCTCCAGGGCCACCTCCAGGGCCGCCTCCGCCTCCCCTGGAGTCCGCCCCAACTCCTCGGCCAGTTCCATGCAACTCTGCCGCAGGCTGGCCGGACCGCGGCGGAAGTAAAAGCGGGGCGACAGAACCTTAATGCCGCGCTCGTCGAGGCGGAATGCGTATCTGAGTATCTCCGGGCCGCCCTGAATGTAGGGGCAAGCCTGACTGTTGGGGAGATTGGGATTCGGCTGCTCGGCGCTGAGAATACCCGGCAGGAACAGGTAGTCAATGTCCTTCTCCAGCGCCTCGGCGACATGGCCGTGCGCCACCTTGAGCGGGAAGCACGGGTCGGCGACCGTTGCCTGAGTGCCCAGCCGGACCGTACGCTTACTCGTTGGTTCGGTCGGGATAACCTCAAAGCCCAGTTCCGTCAGGAACGCGTTGAAAAGGGGGAAGTAGTCCTCAAACAGCAGTCCCCTTGGGTAACCGATGCGCTTGGCTCCCGCGGGCGGCTTTTTGTCATACACGCTGAATAGACGGTCCTCGCGTTCCTGGAAGAGATCCGGCAGGTGCTCGCCCAGGTTCTGCTTATGGGCTCCGCTGTACTTCTCGCACCGGTCGTTGTAGTAGTACTTCGGCCCGCCCTCTATCTGGAAGACATTGACATCGCACCGGTTCGGACAGCCCTTACACTCAAATGAAGACACCGTATAACGCGCCTGTGCGAGCGCATCAAACCCCCGGAAACTGCTTTTCTCCGGGTGTTCACGGCAAGCAATCCGTGCCGCCCCAATCGCCCCGGTCAGGTGGGGGTAAGGCGGGACAACAATCTTGCGTCCCAACATAGTCTCGAACGCCGCGACCATGCCCTTGTTGAACGCAACGGCACCCTGGAATGCGATTTTGTTGCCTATGTTGTGGCCAGCCACGTTCTTGTTAAGGTAGTTTTTGACCGTTGCCAGGGCGGCGCCGGCGGCGAGGTCCTCGGTTGAGACGTTGTTTTGCTGGTAGTAAATCAATGCCGACTCGCAGAATACGGTACACTGCGAATCAATGTCCGGCGGGCTTGTGCCGCGCAGCGCAATGTCGCCGAAGTCGTTGATATCGATACCCAGGTGCCCGGCCATTTTCTCCAGGAACGCACCGGTGCCCGCCGCACAGGCTTTGTTCATCTCGAAATCAATGATTACGCCGTTATCAATCCCGACGTACTTGGAATCCTGTCCGCCAATTTCGAAAATGGTGTCCACGTCCGGGATGAATGCAAGTGCGCCGTGCGCCTGAGCGGTAATCTCGTTCTTGATAAGGTCCGCCCCGAGGTAGTCGGCAGTCAGGTAGCGCCCTGAGCCTGTAGTGGCGACGAAAATCTGGCCGATTTCAATTCCGGCGTCCTCGACTTGCTGGCGAATCCGGTTGACGGTGTCTTTCACCGCCTTCAGCGGGTCGCCGTCGGTACGTCGGTAGTAACTTGCCAGTACGCGAATATCCCCGTCAACTTCGGTAACCAACGCCGCCTTGGTGCTTACCGACCCGATATCTACTCCAAGTGCCGCGACATCAACCTTCTTGGGCAGTTCGCCCTGCTCGGGCGGCGATAGAAGCTCCGCCTGCTGGAAAACCGGCGCGGGTGTGGTAACGTAGCTGAATGGGACCCGTGCCCGCTTCTCGAGTGCGGCAATAGCCTCGTCCAGGTTGACCTCAACGGTTGCCTTGATGGCCGCTCCGATGGCGGTCATGAAGAGGTTATGCTCCGGGACTATTAGCTTATTGCCGTTCAATGGGAGCTCTTGCTCGAGGTACTTGACCACCCCGGGGTTCAGCGAGACACCGCCGATAAACGCCGCCGTGCCGTTGAAATCGACCCCCTTGGCGATGTTCGACCGATAGTTCCGGCAAATAGCATGATGAATTCCGGCCACTATGCGCTCGCGGGCGGTCCCCTTTTGGTACAGGTGCACGATGTCTGATTCGGTGAAAACGGCGCACCGGCCGGAGAGGCTGGCGGGGTTGTCCGTCTCCACTGCCACCTGGGCGAATTCCTCGATAGTGGGGTAATTGAGTCTCTTGTACATATGGTCCAGGAACGAACCGGTTCCGGCTGCGCATTTGCTGCCCAGGTTGACATCTGACACCAAAAGCCGGCCTGTCCCCTCGTCTTGCGAGAAGGCGACCAGCTTCTGGGACTCTCGCCCCATCTCCACCACGATACGCACATCCGGGTACAGGAGATTGAATGCGGCTGCAAGGGCAGTGGACTCGTCAAGTTGTTCGACGCCGAGGCAGTTTGCACTCGTTTGGGCTCCTGCGCCTGTAACGGCAAGATAAGCCCGCTCAATCCCGGACTCGCGCAACCGCTGCAGAAGGGTGATGACGACTTCCAAGGGCTTGCCCTTCACCAGCTCAGGCCCGATCTCGGTGATTTCGCCTTCATCGTCCAATGCGGCTACCTTGATTGTGTGAGAGCCTATGTCAATGCCAATACGCCGGCTCATAAGTCGTTGCCTCCGGCACCACCGTGCCATCCATAGTGATTCGTAAACACAAAGCCCCAGATGCACTCACCCGAGGCAAAGCTGAACGTTCTGCAGCCCTCCATATTACAACACAGTCTATTCTCCATTTGCCTCCCTGAAACCTCCATTATCGGTGCAAGCTTCAATGAATCGCTGGCGCCAGCGGCGCGTTGGTTTGCCGGGTGTAATCGGCTGAACTCGTCCGCACCCTGCGCGAACCTGTACGGGCGTGGCCCGGATTAGTTTAGGAGAGGGGAGACTGGTGCGGCCCGGCCCTTGCCAAGTCAGTTTGCTAAGTTTAAAGTTAAATGTAGAAACCTGGAAGCGGTTATTGACATGGGGCGCAAAATCGTATACAATACCGTACACCATATTCTCATGGGCGGCGAAATGAAGCGTTCCAGCCTCGACGACGGCGTCTATGATGCTCTCCTGGCGAAGATAGTCCTGCGCGAGCTACGCCCCGGGGAGCGCATTGTGGAGGCGGAGCTTGCCGAGGAGCTGGGAGTCAGCCGAACCCCGGTTCGTGCCGCGCTCCGCACGCTGATTGCTCAAGGGCTTGTGCAGAAGCGCCCCAATCGGGGTTGCATAGTTGCCAAGCACGACCTCGAAGACATCTTCCACATGTACGAACTGCGCGAAGCGCTGGAGGGAATGGCGGCCCGGCTGATGGCTCGGCACGCGAATGAGGCCGAGGTTACTCTGCTACGGAACCTCGCCGATGGTATGGAATCCGCGCAGCGGCGAGGCCTAATGCGCGATTTCGCTCAGCGTGATGTCGAGTTCCACCGAGCCGTGCTGGCTGGTTGTGGGAATCCGTTCATCAACGAAGTGGCGAACGCCGACACCATCATCCTCAAGACGTTCCTCGATTATCCGACCCCGGTCGGTCAGCCATGGGTATTCAAGTATTCGCACGACGACATCGTCACGGCTATCGAAGCGGGCGATCCGGACGCTGCAGAGGCCGCGATGCGCCGGCACATCCGCGAACCCAAGGAACGGTTGGAACAATGGCTTCAGAGCGCTCGCCTTCCCAAGGGGGGTGATGAAAGTCTGGAGATAGCAGGCGCTCAAGCTACTCTTTCCACGATAGGTGGCTCAAAACTACTTTGAGGGGGCAAAATCACATGCGACAACATGCCAAGGGTTTCACGTTGATCGAGCTTCTGGTGGTAATCGCGATTATCGCGATTCTGGCTGCCATTCTGTTTCCCGTGTTCGCAAAGGCGAGGAAACAGGCAAAGATCACTGCTTGCATCAGCAACATGAAGAACATAGCTATGGCCTTCCAGATGTACGCACAGGACTACGATGACTGCTGGCCGTGTTACATGCCTGGGTTCGCCAACGGGCACTACCCGTGGGTGGTCCGCGAGAACGTGCAGCCTTACATGAAGAATACGGCGATCCTCCAGTGTCCCATGGATGTAGGCCAGTGGAACCTCGGCGGCACTACGTATCCGCCCAAGGGCACGAGCTTCTACGAGTGGTGCGGGTCCAGCTACCAGTACTACGTGGGAAGCGTCTTTCACACGCCCACCTTCAAGGCGATCCCGAGGAACATGTGGCAGAACCCGGCCGAGTGTGTGTTGTTTGCCGGAGTGTGGACCTGGCACGGCGACAGCTCCTGGGATACCCACAGCAAGAATGCAGTTGGGCTTGGCTACATGGATGGCCATGCTAAGGTGGGCAGTGGAGACGACTGGATGCGTGACTACTACGGTAATACCTGGATTATGAGTTAGCNACAGGTATGCATATGCAGGCCCTGAACCCCATAGAGGGGGAAGGGCCTGCAAGTGGCCTGCCTGATAGGAGGTGATGAACAGAGTTCGGGCTTTCGGTCGGAGCCGGTGGTGTGGCTGCAGATGCCCGATGAGAAGGGAGGCTTATGAGTTATGGTCAAAGGGCGAAGGGGTTTCACGTTGATCGAGCTTCTGGTGGTAATCGCGATTATCGCGATTCTGGCTGCGATTTTGTTTCCCGTGTTCGCTAAAGCCAGGGCCAAAGCTCGCCAGGCGGCGTGTCTGAGCAATATGAACCAGATCGCCAAGGCTTTCATGATGTATGCCCAGGACTACGACGAGGCATTTCCGTATCCCGGCTGCTCATATGGCGGGAACCTATCCTGGGCGCTTAGACTTATGCCCTACGTGAAAAACGCGCAGGTGTACAAGTGCCCGGAGGTCAATGCCCGGGCACCGTCGCCGGACCTGGGGAAGCAAGTTTGCTCTTACGAGGAGAACGTCAACATCGTTGGCGACAGCGAATCTCCCTATGGCTACGGCATCGGCTTCTTCAAACTCTCCTCCATCATTAGACCCGCGAACGTCGTCATGTTCAACGAAGGCAATGTGGACGAGTATTGCCGCGATGGTATTGCCCGTTCATGGTTTCTGATGGAAAACTCGAACTGGATTAACGTCTACTGGACGGAGCCCAAGCACAACGACGGCTTCATCGTCGGCTTCTGCGACGGCCATGTGAAGTGGTACGGGGTCTCCAAGGACGAGTGCATAGACCGTGGCGGCGGATACTACATCTTCTATACATCCGCGCAGGTCTGGAAGGACACGACCTTCGATCCCATGTGGGACGGTTAGTTGCCACTGGTTTGACAGTCAGACCGGGGGATATGGCCCCGCCGATTTGGTGCGGCGGGGCCATGCTCTAAATATAGCATGACCGTGGAAGGAGGGGCAACCATGCGCTCGTTCAAACATCTGCCTTATGGAGGATTTCTTTTGTACGCGATCAGTTGCCTTGCACTATTCGGAGGACTGGCAAACGCAGCTCCGGCGGCGCCACGGACCGGAATCACCGCTGTCACCAAAGGCCCGGCGGATGTGACCGTTCCCCCCAATGTGCCGCCTGGGGAAGCGCGGCGCTACGGCCTCGGAACGCCGTTCCAGGTTGGCCCACGCACGGCGGGCATCTTCTGCAACCTGCGCGTCGAGGGCGTAGCCGTCGGGGATTTTGAGGACGGGACAGATGCAATCCTGTTCGATGACGTCTCGGACATTCGCGCCGACAGAGCGATTCCGGTTACAAGGAATACCCCTGGGTGCGAAGCGGGCGGACGGTTCCGCACATCCGCACGCCGGCACGGGCTTTTCATTTTGTGCCGCGCTTTCGTTTCCCATGAACGCAGACGGCTACTTCGACTGGAGTTCCGGCTTCAAGTGGTACACGGAGGTCAGCCAGTTCTTGTACGATGGGAAGACATTGCGAGTCCTCAGAACCGAGCTAAGAACGGACAAACACCCCTTGAAGGTACTCGGCACGGAATGGATTGTCATGGACCCGGGCCTGACGACGGCTATCCCTGACGGGGACGACCTACTCGCCCCGACTGTGGCCGAGCGGGCTGATCTTCGGGCTTGCGGGGTCGCCCGTTGGGTGCGCCGGTACGGGCTGTGGCGGCCAGTATCATTTCTCCCCGTTACAGAGCCCGGTGGGCATTGGACTGCTGAGCCAAGCCTCATCCGCGACACCGACGGTTCACTGCTGTTTTCGGCGCGCGCTCCGCAGACGCCGGCGCAACGTGGCAGCAGATCATTGACGCGCCGCAGACGCGCAATGAGGCGCCCATCGTACTTAACCAGGCCGCCGACGGGACCCCGTACATGGCCGGCAATCTCCTCGGACATGGGCGCGAGGTCCTCTGCATTTGGCCGCTGAGAGCAGACCGTTCCGGGCTGCAGGAGCACATAATCATCCGCGATGCGCCAACCGAGTTCGGCGCTTCGCCAGCCGGGTGGCACGTGGATCACCCCAATGCGGTCACCCTGCGTCTTGCGGACGGACAGTGGCACAATGTCCTGGCATACCGCGTCAAGGATGGCGCGGAAGCCCGTGGCGCAGCCCCGCCGCCTCAGAGCGGGTGTTACGTGGAGGAAGTCCTGTCGGCTGGCCCGGCAATCCCTGTGTGGAAGTTCGACTGACACGTCTGTGTTACATGCTCCCGGGTACTTACGGTCCGCAAAGCACGTAGCCGCAGCATCGTCATCATTTCC
>JALGUK010000601.1:507-2387 GCA_029820875.1 Candidatus Zipacnadia bacterium | reverse complement strand
AGCGCCTGCTCCGCCTCGGGCAGCTCGTTGACTGTGACGGCAATAGCAGGCAATGCGGCGCCGGTAGCCAGAATCGAAGCCGCGGTGGCAAATACAATCGAATGGCTCAGTTTCATCTTCAGCCCTCCTTGCTTCGTCCGCATGTGAGTTGCAAGTGTTTGGTGCTTCCCGCCGTGCTTGCCTGTTCCCTTCTTCGAGTGGGCCATCACGAAAGGAGCAAGGCTGCAATCGGACGAAACACAGCTTATCGTCTCCAGGCCTCTGCAAGCAGTGCACGATGCTCAGAAGGAGGTAAGAATCGTGCGTTATTCAGCCGTGATCCTGGTGGCGCTTAGCATTGCCATCAACTCACCTATCAACTCACCTGCCGCCGCGCCCGTCAGGATTACTGTAAATTCCGACACCGCGTATGCTATCAACGGCCAACCTCGAATCCAGAGCGCGGTCTTCGGCTTGTCCGCTTACGAGGGCGCGACGTTTCCGGCTAGGCCGGAGTATGCTCCGCTACTCGAGCAAGCGGGAATCGCCTGTCTGGGCTTCCCCGGCATGATCGGCTGGTGCGCGCCGCGCGAGATGCCCCAAGGCGGCGCCGCGGGCATTGAGAAATGGTATGCTTCCGACGATGCCCTGCATGAGCTCACGTGGGGGGAACCGCTTAACGGCGCTCGGTACATGTACGGCCGGATTCTGCCTGCGTGCCGGAAGCTTGGCATCGAGGCGATGATGTACATCACCGGCGGCCCTGACTGGGTAATGGGTGAGCACCAGATCCCCAAGGACAACGAGCTGTACGGAGTCGTGGCGGCTAATTATGTTGCTCTCCTGCGGCGGGTTGACCCGGACTTGCGATGGGTGCACCTGCTGAACGACGAAGGAATCCCGGGGTGATGGTGGGCGGACCGGTGCTGTGCTGGCCCCCGGCATGGCCCCCGGCCCCGAAGGGTATATCCAACTGGTACACCTGGGACGATTACACGATGCCGCTGATTAACATCGCGGGTGACGAGCTTGATTTCTTCGATTTCCACTACTATGGGCTGGACGTGGACATCGCGGCCGAGGAGGTCCAGACGGTCGAGAACGCGCTGATTCTGCGGCGGGGGCGGCGAGTGCCTGTGGCGATTTGGACAGGCCGGCCACGGTCATGACCGTGCAGATGCACGACCTTAGCGCGATGGCAAGGCAGTATCTTGCACGGTTCATCAAAGGGCCGGACCCTTACGACCAGCTCCCCACGTACTGGATGTACTCGCTATGGCGGCACTTCAGGGGCACCAGGCTTTGCACACACATTGAACCCGGACAGGTGCGGGCGATGGCCGCCTTTGACGGCGACGAGGTTGTGGTGATGGTGTTCAACGATTCCCCCATCGCCTGTGACATCGAGGTGAAGCTCGCCGCACCCCGGCATCCGGGTGCTTCCCTTCCGCCTGAGGCAAGGTGGGAGAGCCTTTCGCTGAACGAGGAAAGAAGCGATATAGTGCGCAGACACGGCGAGGGGACATTTGTGAAGGCACCGCCGTATTCCACTTATGCCTTCCGTTTTCGAATGCCGGAGGGCTGGGACATTAGGGCCGCAGCCGAACGGGTCGAGCTGGTCGGGGATGCAGTGATGCAGGAATTCGCTGCCGTCGGTGACCATCGGCAGCTCGCCGTTTCGGTGCCGGAAAACGCGCTGAAGGATGCCCGCAGTGCGAAGATGCGCGTGGGGCTTCTCGGAAGCAAGATCGGCGACAGGTTGGTGATGACCATAGGCGGACAAAAGTACCGTCTGCGCGCAGGCACCTACTTCCAGGAGATTCCGCTTAGGGCGATGCCTGGGCCCGGGCGCAACGTTGTGGACTTTCACCTGCAGGCCCGCAATGGGAGGATGGGCGAGC
>JALGUK010000601.1:0-497 GCA_029820875.1 Candidatus Zipacnadia bacterium | reverse complement strand
TCGAGCGAACTGCCCGCTGATATTCCATTAGGAAGAGTCTGAGGTCGAAGCGTCTGTCTCCGGGAGCTTGTCCAAGTCGAATGTCATTCCATCTCTTGCCGCGAGCACCGGTACGCCGACCTCCTCTGTCATACGCTCCGCGACCACCCAGGGCTTGGCGCGTAGCATGGTCATGCCGAAGTGGGTGATGATTGCCACTTTGGGCTTTGCCGCTGCGATTATCTTCTTCGCGTCCTCCACTGACAGGTGTTGGATACGTCTATCGGGAGTCCACGGCTCGCGTACGACGTGCAGGACCATCACGTCCGCCGCATAATGCCCTGCAAGTTCGGGGAAGTAGTAGGTGTCCACCACGAACGAAAGCGTCCGCCCGGGCAGCTCGAAGCGCAGGCCGTAGGTCTCCGCCGCGTGGATGTGGCGGACCGGTGTTGTGAATTCCACATCGCCGACTTGATACCGTCCGCCCTCGGTCAGCACCTGGATGTCCTGGATGTAGT
>JALGUK010000182.1 GCA_029820875.1 Candidatus Zipacnadia bacterium | reverse complement strand
GCGAGAAGGGCATCCGTATCCACGCCGGCATCGAAATCGAGATAGCACTTTTCGCCGTAGACAACGATAACCCTCTCGGAAAGCGTCTTGGCCTTCCGTGCCTGGCGGACCAGTTGCTTTTCGAGCAGTTTCGGCCACTCGTGCAATCCCGGGGCCGTGAAAAACAGCCGGTCGCCATCCAGGAAGCCCGCCTCGGCCAGAAGGCGCATCTCGCGCCGCAACGTTCCACAGGCGACAATACTATAGCCATCCAAATATGGACCGGTTGTGTGTTGGTTCATGATCTGCTGTCTTTCGTTTGGACGCCCTTTGATTGCGGGCGACTGCTTCTTCCAGGCCTTCCAGAAAACAGAGGAGCCGGCTCCTTCTTTGTGCGGAGCTTAGCCTCGACCTCCGACAGCGTCGCGGGAAAACAGCAAGGGAAACACAACGTCACTCGTACAGCAAGGAATCCACACGGCGAGGAACAGGAAAACGGGAATGACCGCCAGCGTCAGTGGACCGACGTCCTTTCCCAGTGCCATCGTCATGTGGAACAGAGAGGCCCACGTGCTCAACAGGACGTGAAACGGATGCAGACTCCAGAAAAGCTTCGCCGAGAAGGAGCGAGGTACTTCGGCCCCCACGACGACCACCATGACGACTATGCCTGTCAGAGCGCCGAGTATAGTGAACGGGGCGTGGGCCTTGAGTTCCTTGGCGATAGTATTAAGCGTCCCCCTAGACGCAGTAGGTGTGGCCTTACCGCTTCGCCGTGCCGCGCGCGGTGTCGAGCGGGAATTACCTGCGATGTGTCGCGACATGTTCAACAACACGTGTCACCTCGCCAATCCGTCGGCATGCGCCTTCCCATATCACCGCCTCGACCACCACCGCGGCCGACATCTGCCCGCAGTCCAGTCCCGTCAACACGAAGCGTCGCCAACATCCGCTTTCCCGGTTGTTCAATGTGGCTTACTCTTCATCGTACGGCGGGTACCGCGATACTGTCGCCGATGTGCGTGACAGCCCGGCATCAGGAAGGCTTCCTCTGTCAACTGTCCTGATGCGAATGCCCGAAGTACGTCCTCCGCCTGGCCACTGGTCTGCGAAATGACTTCCACATTTGCTGATAGCAGCATGGCTTCGAGTGGCCGGGAGATCGCGCCACAAATCAGGACGTCCGCACCGAATGCGGCAACCCGCCTTGCTCGGGGACCCAGTTCCGGTTCCTCCAAGAGGTGCTCGGTCCGCCGGATCTCACGACCGTCTGCGATATCCACCAACAGAAGGTGTCTGGCAGCGTCGAAGACCGGAGAGATCCTGCCATCGAAGACTGGAATGGCTACTCTCATGCTTCACCGCCTCCGCAAGAGCCGTGCCGGACTGAGCCGGACAGCCATCTTACGGTGCAACCTGTGTGGCGCCAAAGGGTTGCGTCAACCAGGAGGGAAAGGCGGGCGCAGCCGAGGAATCGCATTTTGCGATAGAAGCAAGGGGTCGCCTAGCCGCATAATGCGACTCAAAGCATGCGCGGCGAACGTGCCCACTTGGTCGACCGCCACGGACACCGCTTCATGCCAAACTACGACGAGCGGGCGGAGCTTGCGCCGCGCGACATCGTCAGCCGGGCGATCGTCACGCAATGGAGAAGACGCGGCATCCGATCGTTTACCTCGACCTGACTCACCTTAATCCTCAGCGGGTCCGCAACCGGTTCCCCGGGGAACTGCGCGCTCTGCGCCGAGTTCGGCCTGGACATCACCCGCCACCGCATCCCCGTCCGTCCTGGCGCGCATTACATGATGGGCGGCGTGACGCTGGACTTCGATGCTCGCACCGCCGTACCGCGTCTCTGGGCCGCTGGCGAGGTCGCTTCGACGAGCCGCGATGGTGGCCGCCCGAGCCAGCCACGCCGAGAGAAGCTGCTCGAGAACCGCCCGAGCACCGGGCCGGCAAAGAAGCGTTCACCCCGTTGTCCGCCTCAGTCTGAGCAGGGCGGGGCTTTGCAATAAGCGAGTGTCGCACATTGCAATCTCATCAGGCCACAATGCGCCGCAGAATGCGACCCGGTAACCGCCACAGATGTCGGTTACCGTCGGGCCGATTTACATAACCCGTTTAAGCCGCGCTGGTTACGTCGATGCCCGCGGGTTGCCCACTTTGGGCATGGCTTTTGCCGCCAGACTTATTTGTAGATAGCGGGCCCATCGCTTGCGGCGTTGCCGAGGCGTTGGCCACCTGTGGCTGAACCGAGGCGCCGGGCCTGGGACAACTCCAAGAAGCGGAAGTGGTTTCCGGAGAAGTCGTCTGAGCGCGGCGCTTGAGCAAGGAAGACAAGCCATGAATACTTCAGACCATGCGACAATGCACAAGGAACATCGCGACGCGGAGTGTGAGCACGCGATGTGGCTGGAGGACATCGGACGATGGCGCAGCGAACACCGCCGGGCGGCCTCGATGCTGGCGCACGTCCAGGCAGCATTGCTGGACCAAGATGCCGCCTTGGAAGCTCACGCCGAGACGGTCCGCATTCATGAGTCGCACGTGCAGCGGCATGAACGAGACATCGCCAACCAGGAGCGGGACGGCGTCGAGGTCGACGCCGACAAGCTGACAGATTCGCATCATAGGTTCCAGGCTGAGCACGACCGTGCCCGCGAGGCACACCAGCGAATCAAGGCGCATCACGGCACGATCATGGCCGAGATGAAGCGCCTCTCCGAAAAGCTCAATGCAGCCATGTAAGCCTACGCTCCGCGCGCTGGCACAAGTTCGAAGCCACTTGAGGCCCAAGGCATGGGGCTTTACAGGAAAGAGCGATGAGTGTAACGCTCCAAGCGCAGACAAGGGACGTCATCCTCGATTCGATCGTCGACGGGGTTTTCACGGTTGACGAGAAGTGGCGGATTACATCCTTCAACCGGGCAGCCGAAGAAATCACTGGTGTGACGAGCGAGGACGCGGTCGGCCAACGTTGCTCGGATGTCTTTCACGCCGGAATCTGCGAGAATGAATGCTCGCTGAAAGAAGCTCTGCGCACTGGGCGTCCCGTTGTTTGCAAGCCGATCTATATCGTCAAGGCAGACGGTCACCGGATTCCGGTGAGCATCTCGGCTACCGCTTTGAAGGACCAGGACGGCAGAATTGTCGGGGGCGTGGAGACCTTTCGCGATCTGAGCGTGATCGAGCAACTGCGCAAGGAACTCCAGGACAAGTACACATTTGCCGACATTGTCGCCCGAAGCGTGGCCATGCGCCAGATTCTGGATGTGCTCCCTCAGTTGGCCGATAGCGATAGTACGATCTTAATCGAGGGCGCCAGCGGCACGGGGAAGGAGTTGGTTGCACGTGCCATCCATGACCTTTCACCGCGACGCAAGGAACGGTTTGTCCCGATCAACTGTGGGGCACTGCCCGATGCACTTCTGGAATCTGAGCTGTTCGGGTACAAAGCCGGCGCGTTCACCGACGCCCGGAAGGACAAACCCGGTCGCTTCGCAATAGCCAACGGTGGAACCATCTTCCTGGACGAGGTGGGTGACGTGTCATCGGCCATGCAATCGAAGTTGCTCCGCGTGTTGCAGGAAAGGGTGTATGAGCCCCTGGGATCTGTTGAGCCGCTGAGCGCTGACGTGCGGGTCATCGCAGCGAGCAATCGGGACCTCGCCGGGCTGGTCAAGAAGGGGCTGTTTCGGGAAGACCTGTATTACCGCATCAATGTAATGCAGGTCCAACTGCCGCCGCTTCGGGAGCGCCGGGAGGACATCCCCCTTCTGATAGAGCACTTCGTTTCGAAGTTCAATCGGTTGCAGCAGAAAAACGTGGCCGGCGTATCCGAGGAGGTGATGGCCATTCTGCTTGAATACGATTATCCGGGCAATATCCGTGAGCTGGAGAACATTATTGAACACGCTTCCGTCTTGTGCAGAGGCGGGTTGGTGGAACCCCGGCATTTGCCGGCGCACCTCCGGGACAGGCCCGATCTCGAGCCTCCGTCGACCGGCGGCGAGGTGACGCTCAAATCCCTGGAAAGAATGCACATTGCCGAGGCAATCCGGCGACACGGTGGTAACCGGAAGGCGGCAGCCCGGGGATTGGGCATCCATCCCAGCACGTTGTTCCGGAAGATCAAGTCGTTGGGCATCAATCTGCCGGCCACGGACGGCCGCAGGAGAGGTCCGTAGCCCCCTCCGATAGAGTGTCGAATCACTTCCACTTGGACGCAGCTTGCGCCGCGGTCAGACGCGGGATCTGCGACGGGCCGGCTTTGTCCAGGGCGCTAAGCAGCATTTC
>JALGUK010000181.1 GCA_029820875.1 Candidatus Zipacnadia bacterium | reverse complement strand
TCCTGCAGAATCTGGTTGGACACCGCGATGACGCGGGAGCTGGCCTGGAAGCCGCGCTGGGTGATAATCATGTCGACGAATGCCTTGGTGAGGTCCACATTCGACAGCTCCAGAGCACCGGAGGCAATCGTGCCTGTGCCGCCTGAGCCAGGGGCGATCATCTGCGCAAGCCCAGCATTCGGAGCGGCGACGTAGAGGTTGCTACCGACGCGTTCGAGGCCGGCGACGTTTGGGAAGCTGGCAAGGGCTATCTGGCCGAGGGTGATACTGTTGCCGTTGGAGACGGCTCCGATAATCAAGCCGGAATGGTCTATGGAGATGCTGTCTACAATACCGCTGGGGAAGCCGTCCTGGGACTGCACCACCGCGGTGTAGTCGCCGGCGAACTGGGTCACAAGTGAGAAATCGATATCAACAGTCTGAGGAGTGGCGGCCCCGTTGTTGATATTGAGAGTAACGCTCGGCTGAGTGGCTGGAGGTATAAGGCGGCCCTGGGGGTCGAACTCGATTGTGCCGGAGCCGATGTTGACGCCGTTTTCGGTAGCGGTCCAATCCCAAGTGCTGTTGGGGGCGATTGCCGTTTTGACAAATTCGATTTGGACACGGTGGTTATTGCCTAAAGAGTCGAAGATGTCTATGTCAGTGAGGTGATGCCCTCCAGTAGGAGGAGGCCCGGCGGCGTAGACATCGGCGCTGCCGTCGAGGTTCCCGACGACGTTCATGACGGTTGTGGCACGGGCCGGGACCGCCTGCTTATAGGGGATTACCAAGTCGGTCGGCGTACCGACGGCATCAACGACGCCGTCCTGAGCACTCCAACCCTGAACGTGCAGGCCGGTGCCTGCGGATACGAGGTTGTTCCTCGAGTCGAGGCGGAAGCTGCCATCGCGAGAGAAAAAGACACCATTGCCGTCGGATAGGATGAACATTCCGTCGCCATCTATGGCAAGGTCGAGAGGCTGGCCGGTGCGTTCGAGGCTGCCTTGAGTGTGGATGACGTCGATTGAGGCAAGGGAGACGCCCAGGCCGACCTGCTTGGGATTGGTGCCGCCCAGGCCACCTTCCTGGGGCGAGGAGCCGGACTCCATGGTCTGGTAGAGGGCGTCTTGGAAGCTCGTGCGGCTCTCTTTGAAGCCGACAGTGTTGACGTTGCTGAGGTTATTGCCGATGACGTCCATTCGCGTTTGATGGCAAATGACGCCTGAGAGGCCAGCGAACATTGAGCGAATCATGGGCTTAACTCCTTCGAGATGTGAGTGAGAGGGCCTGTGCCACGATATGGACACAAAGCAATGGTGGCGACGCCGGGGGCGGGCCGAGAGGCCGCAGAGGAAGCTGGCGTGGCGATGGGAGTGAGTCGCTCGAGGCTCAAGGCGCCGCGGTGGGCGGCGCGGATGATGTCATCCACGTATTTGTACTGCCGCTCATCTGTGATACGTCTACGCAGACATTGGGCGCTGCTGATGATGCTTGTCAGCACATTTCTGAGTTCGTGGATCTCGTCATTGGTGGGAGCGGAGTATGTAAGGGAATTATCAAGTGCAGAAACCCTGTCCTTTGTCAATTCCATCAGCTTTGAGACGGCCTCCTCCTGGTCGGCAAGCAGTGGTCGGAACGGCGAGGGGACAACCCCCGTATGTTGGAGCCGAGGCTGCACGTGTTGCTGTGGAGGATAGCTACGTCTAATAGCTGCTTCGGTTTGGTCCGTGGTCCCGTTCTTCACATGACAGGGGTAAGGTACAGACAGTGCGACACTTCAGTTATCGGCCGCTGTAGAGGCGAACTTGAATGAAACATGCAATTTCTAACCAACTGGCTTTAAGTGATAAGCGGCTTGGCTATGCCAGGACGGTGAGAATGTCCTCCGCGCCGAGTTTGAGGCCGTTAACGATAATGCGCGGTGGCCCTGCGCCAAAGTCAACTCCTTCAACCCTGCCATCCATCGGTTGGCCGGTCTGGGGATTGCGCGCTATGACCTGCCTGCCCAGGAGACCCAGAGTATGTGTCCAAACCTGCAGACCAAGCAGTCGTTGGATGTTTTTGTTGGTCTCAATGCTTTCCTGGACGGCCTGAAGCTGGGCCAGTTGAGCGATGAATTCGCTCTGGTCCAATGGCTGGAGCGGGTCTTGATGCTTCAGTTGGGTCACCAGGAGCTTCAGGAACGCCTCGCGGTCCAGTTCAGTACGGCCAGATGCAAGTTCAGAGACGGAATTGATGCTCACGGCAGCGAGTTCCTCCTGTGAGTTTGTCTGTTACGACATTCTCAGGCGACGGCGTTGACAAGCCGCAAAACAGAGGGCAACAGCCTTTGCCTGGCGCGCGCAGCGGCACGGGGCACCTCGGCTGCGGCTATCACCGGCGGGCCTGATTCGCTTGTTGAAAACGGTGGCTGGTCGTGATGCTGCATCATTCCGCCACCGTCATGATGACCGCCTGCATCGAGCAACATCCCGCTGCCGACATCCAGCCTTGTCACGTGAAAGCCGTGGCTTTCGAGCGCACTCCGGATGTCCGGAACAACCGCATGAATGGCTTGCAGGGCGGTGGGAAGCTCCGTTCGAAGAGCAGCACGAACCCCGTTCTGCGCATCAAGAGTCAGGCGGATGTCCACGCGGCCGAGAGTGGGGGGGTCGAGCTGTATTTGAATGTCTGTGACTCCCGGGTGCGGTTCATCCGTGAGGCGCTGCACAATATGACGGGCAAGGAGAGCAGGCGGGAGAGCAGGAGGAGCAGCAGCATCCGGGGGTATCCCGCTGGAGTGAATCTGAGACTGAGCATGGGAGACGACCAAGGGGCGAGGAGACTGGTCCAATGTTTCCCGTATGTCAGACCGGCATTGGAGATTATGACCGTTGCCCAAGGGCTTTCGCACCCGTGCTGAAGAGGGTGGGGCCTGGCTTTTTGGAAGAGGAGTCCGCTGCCTAGGCGGGACAACGGGAATGCGAGCCCGCGCAGGCCCTCCAGGCGGGATTTCTCCGCACGGAAAAAATCGCCGGGAAAATGGGACAATGGGAATGCCGGCCCGCGCAGGCCCTCCAGACCCTATGTCGGCCGGAGGAGCGGCGGGTAAGGTCGCGCCGATGACTGTCTTGGGACCAGCCGGGTCCGAGCGCACTTCGCCGACGCGCAACGTCACAGGCGAATGTGAATGAACGTTTTTAGAGAGGAACTCGGACGAGTTGAACCCGCGCGCGCCCGCCGGTGTTACGGTCGGTTGCTGGGGAGCAGGGTTGGGTGTACCTGACTCACCAATTCGACCATCAAGGCGAACCGAAGGATGACAGACACCAACGGTAGGCTGCGTCCCAAGGATTAAACGGGATTCACCGGCCAGGTCAAGCGGGAGAGGAGCGTGCGGCTTTTGCGGCCGCGGCTGGGCGGCCACCGGCGGCGGTTGACGCAAATTAGGCGATGTGAACCGAGCAAAATCGCTCACTGGCAAAACAAAAGTAGAAAGGAAGGACGACGAAGTGGTATCCAGGTGCGGGGGAAGTGCGGCTCGGTCATCTGCAGGCAGGTCATCGCTGAGAGATAATGGCTGCTCGGGACGCGAACCGGTAATCGGGTAAGCTACCTCAAAGGACGAAAGCAAGCGACCCGCCTGTGGCGGCTCTGCAGTTTGGGTAACGTCAACAGAAGGATTGTCACCGGGGCCGGCGGCGGCATCGCTCTCGAACGGTGTCACCGGGGGCACTCCGCCGGCCCCGATAAGTGGGGGCCGCTCGGCGGCTAAGATCGGACGGCGCTCATTCCCGGGCGTCATCCGGGAGGGGGCCTCGTGGTCAGCCGGTGTGGAATCGTCCTGCGGACCAACCATAAATGCCTTTATAATATCATCAAACGACTCCGGCCAGGGGAATAAGAAACCGTTCGTGTCCCATAGCGCCGACGGTCCAGGCGGCGCCACCGACACACGCAAGTCCTCCGCTGGAGGTACAATCTCAGAAGGCAGGCAGTCGGTGCACTGAATCACGGGCAACTCCCGACAAAGGGCACACACTATTGACTTCGGCAGAACGCCGTGATACTTGAGGAACTGCGGCCACGGAATATGGTCAAGACCGACGGTCAGCAGCGATTTCGCGCCAGTACCTGATGACACGGCTGACATAGGCGCGAGTCTCGGGGAAAGGCGGGATGCCACCTCGACTTTCCCCAGCGGTGGCGTACCGGGAGACCGCGGCGGGGCCGGCGTTATACGCAGCCAGAGCAAGCTCAATGTCGCCGAATCAGCAAGCTCAATGTCGCCGAATCGGTCAAGTTGCTCGCGGAGGTAACGTGCGCCGCCCGAAACGTTCTGCCACGGGTCGAAGATATCGGAGACGCCCAAGGTGCGTGCGGTGGCCGGCATCAGTTGCATCAACCCGCAGGCACCTGCGGGGGAGACAGCGGAGGGGTTGTAATTGGATTCGGCTTTGATGACGGCATGTAGAAGCGCCGGATCAAGGCGAGAGAGCGCGGCAGCACGCCGGATGACGTGGTCAATGTCTTGCCGCGTTGGTTTTGCGCGGCTACCAGCAGCGGAGGGGGCTACCGCACGAGGTGGAGGAGAGGCACATGCCCGTCTAAGGACAACATTGAACGGCATCGGCTCCGGGGAAGTCCAACCAGGTTCACACGTCGAAAGGCGGGCCAGAGTCTCCTCAATCCGCTGGATGGCGGCAATGACGCAACTGATGCGAGAGAGCATGACAACGGTTCTTCCTCACGTTGACGGGGACAGGCCGGCTCGGCCACGGACGAATTGAGCGGCGGCGACCTCATTGGCGGCAACCTGCTCCCGGCGACCCGCTTCCGCACGATGGCGGTCTTGCTTGACCTCGCGGAGGCGATCCAGCATCTTGCGC
>JALGUK010000180.1 GCA_029820875.1 Candidatus Zipacnadia bacterium | reverse complement strand
TGTAAATCCGGCGCGAGCCGCTCAATGTGCGAGTTGCTGCCCCCGCTACCACGGCCTGAAGAAGCGGCCCACCGACGGCACGTAGCCGTACCTGCCCGTATGCCGGATGTCGTGGTATAACATCGGCCAGGGTGCACTGGTGTCAAGCTGCGGCGTCTCGTCGTAGACGCCGAAAGCATAGAGGGTGCCATCGCCTGAACCGACGTATATGGTCCCGTCGGGGCCGATTGTTGGACTGCCGATGGACTCCGAGGTCTCGAACCGCCACTTCTCGGAGCCGTCCGGGTTGATGGCGTAGAGGTTGCCAGCGTATGAGCCGACGTAGATGGTCCCGTCGGAGCCGATGGCTGGGCTGCTGCTGTCCACGCCTGCACCTTCGAACCGCCACTTCTTGGAGCCGTCCGGGTTGAGGGCATAGAGATAGTCGCCATAGCCCACGTAGATGGTGCCGTTAGAGCCGATGGCCGGGCTGCTGGACCACGGGTATTGCGGCCAGGTGGGGAACGGGCGCCTCCAATTCTCTGACCCATCCGGGTTGATGGCGTAAAGGGTACTATTTACGACCACGTATATGGTCCCGTCAGAGCCGATTGCCGGGTTGCCTTCCACATCACCTCCGGTCCAGAACTGCCACTTCTGGGAACCATCCGGGTTGACGGCGTAGAGGTTGCCATCGCCTGAGCGGACGTATATGGTCCCGTCGGAGCCGATGGCCGCGCTGCTCCACCTCCAGTCGCCTGTCGCGAATCGCCACTTTTCGGAGCCGTCCGGGTTGATAGCGTAAAGGTTGTGATCGTCTGAGCCAACGTATATGGTCCCGTCGGAGCCGATGGCTGGGCTGCTGCTCAACACGTCTACACCTTCGAGCCGCCACTTCTCGGAGCCGTCCGGGTTGATGGCATAATGATCGGAGCCGCCGTAGATGGTCCCGTCAGACGCGATGGCCGGGCTGCTGCTCAGGCCTCCGGTATGGAACCGCCACTTTTCGGAGCCATCCGGGTTGAGGGTGTAAAGGATATAATTGTCCATCGCGTATATGGCCCCGTCAGAGCCGATTGCCGGGGTGGTTATCCGTCCTTTTTCGCTCTGGAAGTGCCATTTCTCGTAGTACTCCCCTCGACCAAGCTCGATGTCGTCTACGCTCACCCTCTGACCCCCTACCACTGTGACTTGCACCGACCCTTCCGCATGGAAATTAGCCCAAGCGGTGACCGTATAATCGCCTGCCGGTAGATTGAAGATAATGTAAATGCCATTTGAGTCAGTGGTGGTGCTCGTGCCCGCGACGGAGACGGTCGCGCCTTCTATCGGGTCGCCAGTTGCTGCATCGATTACCCTTCCCGTGATGGAGCCTATTTGCGGCTGCAGCTCGAAGTCGGCCGTGACGGTCTTGCCTGGTTCCACTGTGACCGTCGTGGATGCTTCCCCGTATCCGCCCTTCGACGCAGTGACGGTATAGTCCCCCGGCGAAAGGCCCGAGATGGTGTAGTTCCCGCTCGAATCCGTGGTAGCGCTCTTGCCGCCTGTGGAGACGGTCGCGCCTTCTATCGG
This sequence comes from Candidatus Zipacnadia bacterium, assembly GCA_029820875.1. The sequence goes on along the minus strand of JALGUK010000180.1, from coordinate 5,475 downwards.
GTCGCCAGTTGACGCATCGGTCACCTTGCCCGTCGTCGCGCCTGTTGGCTGCAACGAGATGTTGGCGCTGGCTCCTTCCCCTTCGGCGAGCGTCACCTGCACGGAGCCCTGCGCATAGCCGTTGGCGGAGGCCGTCACGGTGTAATCGCCTGCTACCAGGCCGGAAATCGTGTAGGCTCCGTAAGCATCGGTTGTAGTGGTCTCTCCATCTGCCGTGACCGTTGCTCCAGGGATGCCGGCCCCGGTCTCCGCGTTGGTGACGGTGCCCGAGATGGCTCCGGTCCGCGGAGAGACCTCCACGGTCGCCGTCCCGGCCTTGTCTCCGGCCAGTGCAACAACCATTCCGCTGCCGGGCGCCGAGGCGGTGAAGAGTCCGTTCTCGTCCACCGACCCGATTCCGCCTGTCACCGTCCACACGACCGCCGTCTCGATCTGCTGACCGGACGCGCCGAGCACCGTAGCCGTGAACTGCTGCGTATCGCCCGTGACAAGCGAAGCAGACGCAGGGTCAACGAGAACGGCCGTCACGAACACTGACCTGGGCAGCAGGGTCACGCGGATGTAGATTTCGCCGGCGTCAGGGGCAGTAATGTCCAACTGAACGCCGTTGAAGTTGGACGTTTCCGGCGGCTCGACGACCATCGTCAGCGTCCCGCCGGGGACGTTCTGGAGTCTGTAGTTGCCCTGCTGGTCTGTGGTATCGTATGCTATGACTTGCGATGGTAATGCGCGATGACTGGATGGCTGGGTTGGAGGTGAGAGGGGTACATAGACGTAAGCATCCGGGATTGGAGAAGTGACGTTCGTTGCGTCAACGACCTGGCCTGTGATGGTGGTCTGCCCGCCGCCGATGACCTGCGGCCCGCTGGCAGGCTGTCCACCGCCTCCGCCTCCGCCTCCTCCGCCCCCGCATCCGGCGAACAACGCCAGGGTAAAGATGACGCATAACCCAACCGCAAGCAGGCGACACCGCATACGGAGTCCCCCTACACTGAGGTCCGCTGGGCCAATAACTTTTTAATGATTTCTAACAAGAAAGTCAAGGTTAAATAATTGGAGCCACTTTCCAGCAGGGGCGTGACAGCGTACACCGTCCGGGAGCGAGCAGAGCTTTGTCACCTTGCTAAGTCGATGACACTGTCCCCGCAAGCGGCATCGGTTGACAACACGAACGCGGAGGCAGCCCTCTTGTTCGAGTCCCTGACAGAGCGGCTTCAAGGCGCACTTAATACATTCCGATCCAAGGGAGTCCTTACGGAAAAGGACCTCAAAGACGGGATGCGGCAGGTGCGTCTGGCGCTGCTGGAGGCGGACGTCAACTTCCGAATCGTCAAGCAGTTCATCGCGGACGTGAGCGAACGTGCGCTCGGGGCGGAGGTCACCAAGAGCGTCACGCCCGGGCAACAAATCGTCAAGATCGTTCATGACGAACTAATTAAACTACTTGGCGGTTCGGGTGCCCAGTTCGACCTCTCCCCCACACCGCCCACAGTAATCGTTATGTGCGGGCTACAGGGGAGCGGTAAGACCACTACGTGCGGCAAGCTGGGATTGCGTCTGCGCAAACAGGGAGAGAGGGTGCTCCTGGCGGCGACGGACGTCAAGCGCCCGGCCGCAATCGAGCAACTTAGAACGGTCGGAGCGCAGGTCGGCCTCGATGTCTTCGATCTCGGCAACCGGGTTGACCCTGTGAACGTCGCACGAGCGGCCGTCTTACACGCCAAGAGCAACGGCTACTCCGTCGTCATCATCGACACGGCCGGACGGTTGCATGTGGATGACGAGATGATGGCGCAATTGCAGCAGCTCATCCAGGAGACACAGCCCCATCATACGCTGTTGGTGCTCGATGCTTTGACGGGACAGGACGCTGTACAAGTGGCGGAAGCCTTTTCCAAGGAGGCACCCCCAACCGGTTTGGTGTTGACCAAGCTTGACGGCGATGCCCGCGGCGGAGCAGCGCTTTCCCTCCGTGCGGTGACCGGCAAGCCCATTTTGTTCGTGGGCATAGGAGAGAGACCCAGCGACCTTGAATTGTTTTATCCCGACCGCCTCGCCTCGCGAATGCTCGGGATGGGAGATGTGGTGGGGCTGGTCGAACGTGCACAGGAACACATCGCGCAGGAAGAGGCCGCTAAGCTTCAAGAGAAGATTCTCACCGACCGCTTCGATCTCGAGGACTTCCGTGACCGGCTGCGGGACATGCGCAAGATGGGGCCGCTGGAACAGATTATGGACATGATACCCGGCCTGAAGCTGCAAAAAAACATCGGGCCGATGGCGCTCGACGAGAAGGAACTGGACCGCGTCGAGGCGATTATCAACTCGATGACAATCCAAGAGCGCCGGTCCCCAGATATTCTTAATGCCAGCCGCAAGCGACGCATCGCCAGGGGCAGCGGCACAAGCGTCCAGGATGTCAACGCATTGCTGAAGCAGTTCAAGACTCTCAAGAAGTGGTTCCGCAGCATAGCAAGCGGCAAGCGCCTGCCGATGGGTATTGATTTTCAGGGAATGTGAACCATCTCTACCTGCGCGGGTACAAGCCCGTGGAGGATGATGTATTATTGCGAGTATCCGGGGCGATAGCGCCCCATTTCCCCAGTGCGAAAGGACGTGAACCGCAGTTGGCAACCAAGATCCGCCTCCGAAGAATGGGTACCAAGAAGAAGCCCTTTTATCGTGTAGTTGTTGCGGACTCACGAGCACCGGTAAAAGGTAAGTACATCGAGATGCTCGGGCGTTACAATCCCCGGAGCGAACCGCCGCTGATTGAGATCGAGGAGGACCGCGCTATCCAGTGGCTGCTGAGAGGCGCTCAGCCGTCCGAGACCGTCAAGTCCCTCTTCAGTCAGAAGGGGATAATGGAACGGGCCCAAGCAATCAAGCAAGGGCGTCAGGCTCCAATCATTGCCTCAGCCGAACCGGCGGAGACCGACTCGACAGGTGAGCAGTAGCCCCCCTGGGCGTCGTATACGACGCTGAGAGAACAGCACTCGACTCTATGCTGGCTCTGTGAGGGGGCTCAAGCCGTGAAAGATCTCATTGAGTACATTGTCAAGGCCATCGTTGACAACCCGGACGATGTGGATGTTCGCCAGGTGACGGGCAACAAGGTGGTTGTGGTCGAAGTCCGGGTCGCATCCGATGACGTCGGGAAAGTAATCGGTCGCGAGGGCCGGATCGCGAATGCGTTACGGATAATAGCCAAGGCAGCCGCTATCAAGGACGGGCTGAGAGCCTCGGTGGAGATTATTCCCCCGGACGAAAACTAAGGCCGCAGTAGGTGGCTACTCCGTCAGCGGTCGGAGTATCCATCATATGACCGCTGCATGGGAGGTAAACCGATGGGCACGCTCACCATCAAACGACCCGTACTCCTCAAGGCAATTGTGACCGAAAAGCTCAAGGCGGAGCTCCAGGCTGAGCTTCAGCAAGCAGCCGATCAGGCCGACATCAGAATCCAGCAGCTTGAATTCACAAGCAAGCGCTACATTCAGGAGCTTCAGAAGACCGATATTCAACAGGCCATGGCATTGCGCCAACAACTGCAGGCGGAGCAGCAAAAGAATGAGCAGGCCAAGCAGCAAATCCTGGAGAGGAAAAGACAGATTGAGGAGCTGGAGCTGGACTCGGAGTTTGTCCGGGGCACCCTCGAGGGGCTTGTAGACGTCAAGGAAGGCGACGATCTCGGCAAGATAATGAGTGCCGAGATAGTAGTCAAGGACGATATTATCGTCGAGGTGCGTGGTGCCTAATCGCGACGATATGGCGTGGGATGTTGTTGTTGGCAATATTCTTGCGGCACACGGCCTGCAGGGTTGGGTTAAGGTCTTACCACTCACGGATTCGCCCACCCGCCTAATGGAGTTGCAGAGAGTTCAGTTGACTTGGCCCAATGGGGAAACGGCCTGGGGGATAATCCAGGAGGTCCGCGCAGCCGGGCGATACGCGCTGGTCAAGTTCGCCGAGGCCGACGACCGTGATGACGCCGAAGCCCTTATAGGCGCCACAATCAACATCCACTTTTCCATGCGCAAGCCGCTCCCCGAAGGCCAGTACTATGTGGACCAGATTCTCGGGCTTCGAGTGGAAACGCTGGATGGAGAACACCTCGGGACAATTGTGGAAGTAATTGAGACACCCGCCAACGACGTGTATTCCACTCAAGTGGCCATGATCCCAGCTACCCCTGAGGCCATCGAAACGATTGACCTCGAAACAGGCGTCATGCGAGTGCGTCGGTCCACAGCTTTGATAGAAAAGAAACAGTAGGAGCATATTTTGAAGGCAATTCGGCGCCCGATCGCGAAAACGATGGGGCGCCGTTGATTTTAGCCCGGCAAATCATGAAAGCGGTGTGTGAAATTGACGCAGAGGGAACGTGCATTGGCAGTCTTTCGAGGCGAGACGCCCGACGTGGTGCCATGGTATGCCGACCTGTCTCATTGGTACCAGGTCGAGCGGGGCGAGCGCGTGCCGCTTGCGGGCCGAGCCACCCGAGACACCGAGATGGTGGCTTTGCACAAGCGGGTCGGCGCCGGCCTTTACCTGAACATGGGATGCTTCCATCGGGTTGAGTACGACACCGACGAGGTGAATGAGTCGATCGGGGTCGAGGGCGATATCTTCCGCCATACCATCCAGACGCCTCTTGGCACCGTCTATGAGGAGCGGCGGTGGTCCTATGTCAGTTTTTCCTGGGACATCATCCATCGCATGCTCCAGAGCGTCGAGGACTTCCCCGTCGTCGAGTTCGCCATGAAGCACCGGCAGTACGTCCCGGCCCCGGAGAGCTACTACGAATGGGAGGCGGACCTTGACGGCATCGGCATTCCCTTCGATTCTACGGGCTTCTCCGGCCTGGGCTTCCTTATCTCGCGATACATGGGCTTGGAGAACAGCATCTACGCGATTCATGACCACCCCGATGACGTCCAGCGTTTCATTGACACCGTCAACGAGTCCGCGCTGCGGCGGATTGACGCCATGTGTGCATCGCCCTCGCCGGTGATTTTCTTTACGGACAACCTCGACGCATTCATGCAGTCGCCGAACCTCTTCCGGCGCTACAGCGCCGACTTTTACACAGAGATGGCGCGGCGCGCACATGCAGCGGGCAAGTATGTCTCGGTCCACGTGGACGGGAGAATGGGCGGGCTGTTGCCCATTCTCGCAGAGTGCAAGATAGATATCATCGATGCGATGACACCAGCGCCGATGGGCGATCTGACGCCGCAGGAGTGCCGGGATGCTGCAGGCCCTGACACAATCCTGTGGGGCGGTATTCCCCCGACGACATGGGAACCTCGGACAAGCGACGCCGAGTTCCGCGAGACGGTCAAGCGGTGGCTCGACCTGCGCCTGCAAAGCCCCAGGCTGGTCCTTGCCCCGGGGGACCAGGTCCCGCCTGGAACGGAGTACCGCCGCATCGTGGAGGTCGCGGAACTCGTAGAGGAGTACGGGCGATATTAG
>JALGUK010000179.1 GCA_029820875.1 Candidatus Zipacnadia bacterium | reverse complement strand
CCCTCCTGCGGCGAACATGACTAAGCTCCGCCCACGAAGAGGAAATTTCTATGCAGATGATAAGCCGGTTATCATCACCGGCCTGCAAAGCCCCGTTCTGGACTATGAGGAGCTGCGTCGTGGCGGATATAACGGCGTCTCCCAGCATGAATTCGGACTTGGAAACGTAGTCACAGAGGGCGGCATCAATGCCGATGGTATCAAGACGGCCGTCGGCTACGCCCGTGAGGCCGCGGCCAGCAACCTGTGCCTCGCTCGAGCTGTCCCTGGCGCTCCACGACCTGCCCGATTGGATGTATGAGAAATATCCCGATATTGACCCCGATGGCTTTCGCCGGAGTCGTAATCCGTCTATGCCGTGGAACGTGGACAGCCCGAACTTCAAAAAGCTGGTGGAGACGTTCATAAACGCCGTCCTCCCGGAGCTTGCGCAGTGCTCCAATATCGCGGGTTACAACCTCGTCAACGAACTACGGTACGCCGACCACAATGACTACCCCGCCGGTGAATGGCACGCGTTTCTCAGGAAGCGCTATTTCGACATCGGCCAACTCAACAAGGCCTGGGGAACGCGCTTTACCAGCTTCGATGAGCCTGCAGCGGAGCTTGACAGCGCCGCCGCCCGCAAGGACTTCGCCGACTTCAACGCCCGGCGCGTAGCGCGATTCCTCCAGTGGGAGAGCGGCCTGATTCATCGCTACGACAGCGACACTCCCTGCTACGCGAATGTTCCCGGCGCCCGCACCGAGGTCATCGGCGTCGACAAGGCCCTTCTGGGGGAGGCTCTCGACGCGCAAGGCGCGGACTGCTCTCCGCGCCCGGTCTTCACCGCCGACGGCATGGAACCCGACTTCTCGCCGACGGCATGGAACCCGACTTCTGGACGCAGTCCATCATCCTGGACCTGTACCGCTCCCTGCACAACAAGCCCATCATTGACAGCGGGTATCACGTCGTCTCCGGCGTCCCGTATGAGGCGGTAAGCCGAATCTCCGGCGATTTCGTGAGGGCGATGCTCTGGCAAGGTGCGCTCCACGGGCGTACGAGGATGCAGACGGTAGTCCGCACGGCGACCAACTGTTTCTGACGCTGCCCTGGGCGATGGATGCGGCTGCACGTGCCGCAATCGAGCTGGAGCGTTATGCCGACGTTATTCAGCAGTTCCAGCAACAGCGCGCAGAGGTCGCCTTGCTCTACGCCGGGCCGGATGTGAAGGAGTATTATCAGGCTTTGTACTTCCTGGACGCACCCGTCCGCTTCGTCACCGACCAGCAAATTCGCGACGGCGTGCTCGAACAGGGCGAAATCAAACTCCTGGTAGTCCCATCGCGTGCGACCATCAGTGATGAGGGTCTCCGCAATGTAATCGAGTTCGCACTGGGTGGAGGGACCGTTGCAGTAGGCGAGGAGGCGTTCACGCGGGACGAGTACGGCCGGCCGCGTGACCTGAGCCAAACCCCACGGCCTGAGGCGATAAAGATTCTGCGGACCAGCGCCGAAGGCCCCGCACTAAACAAGCCGCTTGCGAAGGCTCTGGACGGCCTTTTCGACGCAGCAAGGGTCAGGCGGCCCTTCCGCGTCTCCATCCCCGGGGTTGAGCTTCGGGCCGAGCGCGCCGGCCCGGTTTGGCTCCTTTATCTGATTAACTTCAACAGCCAGCCTGCGGAGATTGAGCTACAAGGGTTGCGCGAGGATGCCGTTGTTGTGAACCTCTTTAATCATGGCGAGATGGCCCCGACCTTCACACTGGCGCCGTTGCAGCCGCTTCTTTTGCGTGTTCAGAGACGTGGGAGAGGCTCCGGGGGGATTTGAGGCCCCGTTTGATAGTAAAAAAATTGTTAACGGACAAGAAGGAATTGCACGGAGGAGTAGAGAACTTGGGAAATACAACAGTAGGAGTGGCTGACAAACGCGAGTTGGATATGTCACTTCACGTGAAAGTATTGAGGGGGGATGATTTCCTGGCATATTGACGTAAGAGTCGTCATGAAGGCGTACAACGTACCATTACGCTGAGCGATTGTAAAGGAGGGAGACATCTTGGCACCGAAGCGCGAGGGGTTCACGCTCATTGAGCTGCTGGTTGTGATCGCGATTATCGCGATCCTGGCGGCGATTCTTTTCCCCGTGTTCGCCAAGGCGCGGGAGAAGGCACGGCAGACGGCCTGCCTTTCGAACGTGAAGCAGCTAGGCCTTGCGTTCGTGATGTACTCGACCGACTATGACGACACGTTCGTGGGGGTCTGGCAGGGCTACCCCTACACGGGCTGGCCGCTGCTTCTTTACCCGTATGTGAAGAACGAGGCGGTCTACGACTGCCCGTCGCGTTCGCCCAACGTTCCGTGGGACTCCCGCAACGACACTCTCCGGCCGCCGGCCAATGTGTGGTACTACAACCGTGCGCCGGCTATGGGGTACAACACCAGCTACGGCCAGTATGACGACCCGGGCAACCCAATGGCCACCGGTCCGGGCCGCGCGTGGCACTCCGGGATTCGGAGGATTTCAGCGATTCAATATCCCTCCGAGTGTATCTGGTGCGGTGACGCCAAGTTTTACGCACCGAGCAGCTACGGATATACCATCAGTGACACCATCCAAGTCCACTCCATGAGTCCGTGGCCGGACTTCCGCCACAACGACGGCTGCAACATCTCGTTCATGGACGGGCACGCCAAGTGGTTCAGCAAGACGGCGCTTACGGAGGATGCCACTATCCGCGCCTGGTGGTTCGTTGACCACAAGTGGCATCGGAACTACTACGGGTGGTGACACGGCGCTTAGCCCTGCAATAAGGGCTTGCACCTGCCGTTCGTGGACAAACAATGAAAACCCCGCCGATGTGGTCGGCGGGGTTTTCAATTGGCAGTGGGTCGCAAAAAAAAGACCCCGCAAGATATCCGCGGGGCCGTTGTGGTCAATTGGCCGATACGCTCAGACGCCTTCGGGCTCGCTGACGATAACTACGTTCTCGGCACGCGGGCCCTTGGCCTCCTCACGTACATCGAACTCGACCGTCGCGCCCTCTGGAAGGGTGCGAAAGCCCTCGCCCTGGATGGCCGTATAATGAACGAATACATCCTCGCCATCAGGTCGCTCGATGAATCCGTAACCCTTTTCGTCACTGAACCACTTGATTTTGCCCGACGCCAAACTATGAACCTCCTTGTGCTGCTGTGACAGGTTTGACCGCCCTGTCCCCCGACTGGCAGCCGGAGGTTCATCCGGCGCTGAGCGAGGTACGTGGGACAGCCCTGCGGCGGCTCTGCCGGATATACGCCCCAAAAAGATGCAATCCAATCCGGCGGATGTACCAACCGCCATTTAACTATAACAGATTGAAGAGGACAAGTCAAGCGCCGCTTTCACCGGCACCTGTAGCGAGATGCCCCGCCTCACCCGCCGAGTGTAACAGTCTTGCCCGATTTAGCCGAGCGCTGAGCGGCCTCGATGATGCGCACGCCGTTTCGGCTCTCCTCGGGCTTGACGAGAAGCTCAGCCCCGCGCAGGAGATGGTTCGCGATGTTGCGGTAGTAGTCGGTCCAATCCCCGTAGACGCACTCGAGCTTCATGTCGCCGAGGATACCGCTTATCTCGGTGACCACCCGAATCGGCTCCTTGGCGTCCCAACCGTCCTTCTGCAACGCGCCCTTTTCGCCCAGAATCCGCCACCGCGGCTTGCCGATACGGTCAATTTGCGAGATCTCAATGTCGTAAAGCAGCCCACCTTCGAACTTCAGCCAAAGCTTGACGTGGTTCTCGGTGTCGGTACCCCACACGCGGTACTGAGGGTGATACTCGACGGCCTTCGGCATCCCTTTGGCAATCAGCAGCGCCTGGTCAATCAAGTGTGCGCCCCAGTCATAGAGGTTGCCGCCGCCGTGCTTCTTCTCGCGGCGCCAGCCGCCAGGCGGTCCCCATCCGCCGACGCGGGACTCTATCTGGAACGGCTTCCCGATAATCCCCTGCTCCACGATGCGCTTCACCCCGAGGAAGTCGCTGTCCCAGCGGCGGTTGTGGTAAACGCTCAGCATCACCCCGGCCTCATCGCGGGCGGCGAGCATCTTGTCGGCCTGCTTTACGTTCAAGCACATGACCTTCTCGACGATGCAGTGTTTGCCCGCCTTCATACACTGCACGGCCTGCCTGCAGTGTAAATCGTGGGGCGTAGCCAGCACGACAAGGTCCACGTCTTTGTCCTTGAGCAGCTTGCTGAGCGAGGGGTAACCGCGCAGGCTCAGACCGTAGTCCGCAGCTTCCCTCAGTCCCGCCTCGAGCTTGACAGGATCGATGTCGCACAGCGCGACAAGCTCAAGGCCTTTGACCTTCAGGATTTCCTTGCAATGATGGCGGCCCATTCCAAGGCCGACGACGCCGATCTTGACCGTCTTTGACATTTGGCTTCCTCCAAAAACTTTCGCGCCGTATTTTACGTATCCGGCGTAAACAGTTCGCCTCGCAGCATCAAGGCGCTGAGCCCCAGGTTTATCAGTTCTTTGTCCTTGTCGCTGCCGACCGACGACCGGGGAGCGAAGAGCTTGGCCCCGTGCTGCTTGCAGACCGGACCGTAAACCTCGCGGATGTCGTACTCGAGGGGGTTCATCCCGATGCCGAAATCCGAGTTGTTTATGTAACCGTATGCGTAGGGCGGGGGATAGTGGCCCGACCCGGTGGTCATGCCGATGACGAGTTCGTCCACCAAACCCTTTGCGACCCAGGTGCGCCAGTCCAGGTACATGTTCCCGAACGGCGGGCCGATGTGGTCACCCCGCGGGATGGCCATGCATATCTTTCGGTCGCCGACCGCCCGGCGAAGCTCTCGAAGGAACCGCGTGAGATACTCGCCGCGTAGCCTGCGCCACTTCTCCAGGTCGAAGTCGCGCTGGCGGATGTCGACCCCGTAGCGCCTCTTGTATTGCTCGACGATCGGGTCGTTGAATCCGTACTGGTCAGCGAACTCCGGCCCGGGGGAGTGGGTGCGGGTGGAAATATATACGCCGTCGAAGGGATACCGCTCCAGGAAGTCCATGATAACGCCTATCATGTACCTGCGCACCTGCGGGTAAGCGTACTCCATTACGCCCCACTGGCGCTTTTTGCCCGTGCGGTCAACGACAAGGTACTCCGGATGCTGGATTGTGAATTTGGATTGCCACGGGAACGGGGACGTTCCACCGTAGAGGACCTCCGGTGGGCAGCCCTCATCGAAGATGGTGTGGTAGGCGTAGACCTTTAGCCCGTATTTGTGGCTGAACGTCGTTATCGCCTCGAGCGGATCGCCCTCGATGTCCGAGGAGGCCTTCCGATACCACTCGAAGCTTTTTCCTTCGATTCGTTTGCAGTAGTCCATGATGAATTCATGTGAAACGGCGATATGGTCGCCCCAACTAATCCGTATCGCATTCCGGCGTGCGAGCTTGCGGCCGCTCCCGGGCGCGGTTGCCTCAGATGGCGGCGCGACCTTGACATCGTCAATGTCGCCGGGGAAAAAGACCACACCCGGCGTGCCACGCTCTACATATTCGTACCGCCCGAGCACAAACGGCTTCTTACTCGCCTGGAGGGGCAGGACCGGAACGCGTGCCTGGCTTACGCCGTTGAGCCAGAGCATCGCATAGCCGCCGGTGTGATACTCGACAACCGCGTTCACCCATCGGCCCGGCGTGATGGAGTCTACTGCTTGTACGGTCATCATCTGGCCGTTTGTCGGCCAGAAAAGCGCCCACAGGTGCCGGGTGGCGTTGAAGTACATCATGCAGACGCCGTTTTGCCCGAGAGGGCACATGCTGCCTCCGAACTTCTTCAGATTGGGGTCCAGTCTCACGCGAGCCTCAAGGCGGACGCCGCGCGTGATGTCTGCCGGTATCTCGAATGAGGCATATTGATTCTTCTGCGGGACGAGGCGCAGAAAGCGGTTGCCACCCTCTTCAACGATTCTCGCGCCGTTGTGGAGCTGGAGATTCGGATGTTGACGCTCAAAGTCGAATGAGACGGTCCAGTCGGCCTCGGCGGCAAGCAGGGGAAGGCACAATACGACGAGCAG
>JALGUK010000178.1 GCA_029820875.1 Candidatus Zipacnadia bacterium | reverse complement strand
CTGCTGGCCGTTGGTGTGTACGACCGTCACGTTTACCGTGTCGCCGATACGGACCTTGCTTGTGACGCCTATCAGGTCATCGCGCTTGGTCACCTTGGTCCCGTTGACCGCGATGATAACGTCGCCTGGGACTATCCCCGCCCGGTCGGCGGGACCGCCGCTGATAACGGAGCGGACCAGGACCCCCTCACTGACCGGCAGCTTGAACCAGCGTGCCCGGGACGGGGTGAGCTTGACCACGGCGATTCCGAGCCAGGGCCCCTTGTTTATAAGCAGAGGGAGGCTGTTCTTGATGAGGTTGGCTGGGATGGCGAAGCCTATGCCCACCGACGCCCCCGTAGGCGAGTAGATGGCGGTGTTCATTCCCACCACATTGCCCCCCAGGTCCACAAGCGGTCCTCCGCTGTTGCCGGAGTTGATTGCCGCATCGGTCTGGATCATCTCCGAGAATTCGTGTCCCTGAATCACGCGCGGCCCCACCGCGCTGACAACACCGGTGGTCACGGTGTGCTCGAAACCGAATGGGTTGCCGATAGCGATGACCGTTTGTCCCGGGCGAAGGGAATCCGAGCCACCCAGCACGGCCACTGGCAGGTCGGGTGGGGTCTGCGCAAGCTGCAAGACGGCTATCTCATCGGTGTTGAAGCCGACCACTTGAGCCGGTATCTGCTGCCCGCCATCCAGAATTACAGTCACATCCTGGGCAACCTGATTGGTTCCCAGGGTGATGACATGGGTGTTGGTCAGAATGTACCTACGCCCCTGGAACTCGAAGGCAAACCCGCTTCCCATGCCCTGGGCAGGGATGGGGCCGAAAAAGAAGTCTTCGGGGAACTGCCGGACCAACGTGGTCGCCACGACGGTCACGACCGCGGGGTTAACCTTCTCTGTAGCCTGCACGACGGCGTCCTGCTGGTTGACAGTTTTTATTTGTGTGACCCGCGCAACCGGTCGGTACGCATTTCCTGCAGGCGCCGGCGAGTTCATGGGGGCCGTTTCGATGCCTCGCAACATCAGATAGCTTCCACCCACGCCCCCCAAAAAGCCGAGTACGAGGCAGACTAATACCAGCAAAGCGGTGCCGATTGGGCGCCTGCTTTCTCCCATTGAGTTCACTTCCCGGCCAACTGTTTCATGAGGTTAGCCATCTCGATTGCGCTGCGCGCGGCGTCGAAGCCGCGGTTGCCCATCTTGATGCCTGCACGCTCAATGGCCTGCTCGAGAGTATCGGCGGTGACAATCCCGAATATCACCGGCACCCCCGTCTGCAGGCAGGTCTGTGCAATCCCCTTGGCCGCCTCCGCGGCGACGTAGTCGAAGTGCGGTGTCGCCCCGCGGATGATAGCGCTCAGGCATATCACGGCATCATAGTCGTTGCTCTCGGCCATTTTCTTCGCCGCAAGCGGCAGCTCGAACGAACCCGGTACGAGCGCGATAGTGATGTCGTCATCACTCGCGCCACTGCGGGTGAGCGCATCCAATGCGCCATCCAGCAGCTTTTCCGTCACGAAATGATTGTAACGGCTGCAGACGATGGCAAAGCGCAGACCTGACGCGTCAAGATGTCCTTCGAGACGTTGAGCCATCGGTCCGTTCCTCCTGAAGGCGGCATAATCAACAGACAGCTCCGGAAACACTCAGTACCCTCTGCATCGGCCGGCAACCGTCAGAGCAGATGGCCGAGTTTGTCCCGCTTGGTCTGAAGGTAACGGATATTGTTTTCATTAGGCCTGGTCACCAAAGGCACGCGCTCCACGACCTCCAGCCCGTATCCTTGCAGACCGATGATTTTCCTCGGGTTGTTGGTCATAAGGCGCATCTTCCTGACGCCCAGATCCGCCAGAACCTGCTCGCCGAGGCCGTAGTCACGGGCATCCACCGGAAGACCGAGGAGCTTATTGGCCTCCACCGTATCACTGCCGAGGTCCTGCAGATGATAAGCACGCATCTTATTCGTCAGCCCGATACCGCGCCCCTCCTGGGAGACGATGTAGAGCACGACTCCCCTGCCCGCATCCTGCACCATCTTCATCGCCATCGCAAGCTGCTCGCCGCAGTCGCACTTTTTCGAATGCAGCGCGTCGCCCGTCAGGCACTGGGAGTGCACGCGGACCAATACAGGCTCATCACCGCTCGGGTCGCCCTTCACAAGCGCCAGATACGGGCGTTCGTCAATATCCGATACGTAGGTGATGAGCTGGAAGACGCCGTAGTCGGTGGGCAGAGTCGTTTCGGCGACACGGTGGACAAGTTTCTCCGTGCGGCGTCGATGCGCGATGAGGCTCTCTATAGTCACCAGTGGAATGTTGTGCGTCTCCGAAAACGCTTCCAGCTCCGGCAGGCGGGCCATTGTTCCATCGGGGTTCAGCACTTCGCAGATGACGGCTGCAGGGTACAAGCCCGCCAGGCGGGCAAGGTCAATGGCCGCCTCCGTATGGCCTGCGCGCTCGAGTACACCGCCGAGTCTGCCGCGAAGGACCATCACGTGCCCCGGCCGTACCAGATCGCTGGGCTTGGTCTTGGGGTCAATGATTTGTCGAATCGTTTCCGCCCTGTCCGCCGTTGAGATTCCGGTGGTCACTCCATGCCGTGCATCCACGGGGATTGCAAAAGCCGGGCGGTCTGGATTGGACGAATCGGTTGGCAACGGCGCAATGCTCAGCTCGTCCAGCCTTTCAGGGTTGACGGCCATGCAGATAAGCCCGCGGGCATAAGTGGCCATGAAATTGATGCGGTCAGCTGTAACGTGCTCAGCCGCAATCGCCAGGTCGCCCTCGTTTTCGCGGGATTCATCGTCAATGACCAGGACGAACTGCCCGCGGGCATATGCTTCAACAGCTTGCTCCACTGTCACTGACATCGCTTCTCATCCTCCTGAACCGCCTTCTCGTCTATGCCCGTTCACCGGGCATCGAAGAATCCGTGCTCGGCGAGGAACTCCGGAGTGATGCCGGCTGCTCCCTCGCCTGAAATCGTCAGCAATCTTGCCACGTACTTGGCGAGTACATCCGTCTCAATGTTCAGAGGGTCCCCGGGCTGCTTCAAGCGCAGGTTGGTAGCCTCGAGAGTGTGCGGGACAAGCGCCACCGTGAAAGTGTCACCTGCAACCTCCACGACCGTCAGACTGACCCCCTGAACCGCCACGGACCCCTTCGGAGCCAGCAGAGATTCCTGCCCGGGCGGAATCTGGATCCGTGCCCTGACATCACCAGGGCCTCCGGTCATCTCGAGCAAACGCCCGATACCGTCCACATGGCCCTGCACGAAGTGCCCCCCGAGCCGGCTGGTGGGCTGCAAGGCGCGTTCCAGGTTCACTCGAAGCCCGACAGCCGCGTCGGCGAGAGTGGTGCGGGAAAGTGTCTCCTTCACCGCATCAACACTGAAGCTGCGCGGTTTAAGCTCTGTAACCGTCAGACACACGCCGTCGACAGCGATGCTGTCCCCGACACGGGTCCCGTCCAATACATCTGCAGCCAGGATTTCAAGCCGCCGGTAGCCGCCGCGGTCGCCGACGGCGCCTATGGTTCCGACCTCTTCGATGATTCCGGTGAACACAAGTATCCCTCTATAAGAATATCCTGGCCCAGTCTTCTCACACTAAGCCCGTCCAGCCTGAAGGCGTCCGCCAGTTGCGCTATGCCTGTTCCTTCAACTGCTGTCGGCGCCTCTTCGCCTCCTACGATTATCGGAGCAACGAAGAAAAGCACCTTGTCTACTATTCCGGCGGCGATAGCCCCGGCCGCCAGGCGCCCCCCAGCCTCGATGAGCACGGACAGCACGCCGCGTGCACCAAGCCGCTTGGCAAGCGCGAGTAAATCAACATTTCCATCCCGCTGCGGAAGCTCCCATACCTCCGCCCCGGCCATCTCAAGCGCTTTTCGACGCGTTGTGGGAGCCTGGGCGGTCGTCGCAATCACCGTCGGCCCCGGCGATTCACCTGAAAGCAGCCGAGCGCTCGGCGGCGTTCTGGCTTGCGAGTCCGCTATGACCTTTAAGGGATGATGAACATTCTTGCGCTGTCCAATGCGCGTGCTCAGAAGCGGGTCATCCACAAGTACAGTGTTCACGCCCGTCAGAATTGCGTCAGTCCTATCGCGCAGCCGGTGCACCAGACGCCTGGAGGCGTCCCCTGTAATCCATTTCGATGCTCCGGTCCTTGTAGCGATTTTACCGTCGAGTGTCACAGCGGATTTGAGCGTGAAAAAAGGCAGGCCGGACCGTGACCACTTGAAGAAGGCCTCATTGAGCCTGGCCGCACGTGCCTGCAATATCCCCTCGACGACCTGTACTCCCTCGGCGCGGAGCCGCTCGATTCCGCCGCCGCGGACGCGCGGATTTGGGTCCCTGACGGCAACGATCAGTACATGGCGGCGTCCTGCCGTAGTGGTTGCACGGCTCCAGCGTCACGTAAAGGGTCGCGCCATCGGACCGAGGGCCTGCCGCTTTTAATGCGACCGCCTCCGCGTGGGGTCCTCCGCAGAAAGCGTGAAAGCCTTCCCCGACGATTTCCTCTCCCTGAACGACAACCGCCCCTACGGCCGGATTGGGCGAAACACGGCCCAAGCCTCTTGCCGCGAGCCGCAGCGCTCGGCGCATGAATCGGACGTCACAGTCCCTTTGGCCGTTGTTCCCCATCGTCGCTGGCGTGTCCCACAGCCTGTCTCAGGAGCTGCTCACAGCGGTCGTGATGGACTTTCCTCAGCATCCTGAGGTCGTTGAGCGTAAGCAACAGAAAGATGATGAAGAGGACAGACCAGACTCCCCAGTAGAGCAGTAGCGAGACTGAAGCAGTGTCAGGCGACAGGAGCATCCCGACAAGCAACATGCCCAGCACAACCATAAGAAGCCCGCTATTGACCAGCCTGAGCAGATATGCCTTTCGCGGGATAATATGCCTGCCGCTGCGGAACAGCAGGACCTCTCGGACCATAAGACCTGCCACTACGACAATGGCAAGTCCCAAAACCCCGGCCGCCGCCATTGCTTTCCAGCCTCCGCTGCAGTCGCTCCTAACGGCGCATTGATTACCGGTAGTCCACCCTGTTATCGTACCACAAATTGCTGTCAGCACGCAACCGAACATCCACAAGGGCAGTTTATCATTAATTGACGGCACCTGAATATAGACTCAGGTATGTAGAAACTGACCAATAACGAAGTCGCCTTTCCGCTTCGCTCAGGAAGGGTTCGCGGTACAGTGAGAGAACACTTATCAGTCTCGCCTACATGTGCGTGCGCTGAAGGCGACGCGTGTACACTGTATGCAGATTAGTACGCAGCCAACGTCAGGAGGCCTCCATGGAACGCTGCGTGTCATTTGAAAACGAGGGTCTTACGCTGTATGGAATGCTTCACTTCTGTCAAGATGCACAGCGCCCGTGCGTGGTATTCTGCCACGGCTTCACCGGTACGCGCATCGAAGCCCATCGTATTTTCGTCAAATGCGCCAGAGCGCTTTGCGAAGCCGGCATCGGGGCGCTGAGGTTCGACTTCCGCGGCTCCGGCGAGAGCGAGGGCAGGTTCGAGGATATGACCGTCCCCGGGGAGATTAGCGATGCCCTGGCGGCTCTGCGGTTTGCGCGTGCCCAACCGGAGGTCGCCCCCGAGCGAGTCGGGCTGCTCGGGCTGAGCCTCGGCGGCTGCGTCGCGGCCTGTGCAGCAGCGCGTGACGGCGGCGTCAAGGCACTGTGCCTGTGGGCGGCAGTCTCAGAACCGGGGGTCTTCCGTGCGATGGGGGAGACCGAGCTGTTCAAGCGCAACGGGCG
>JALGUK010000177.1 GCA_029820875.1 Candidatus Zipacnadia bacterium | reverse complement strand
GCCGGAGCAGATCGGCGACTTCGCCAACCGGGTCGGCGCGCTGGTGGCCAGCCGGCCGGGCGCGATCCCGGCGTGGACGCTGGAGGATATCGAATCATTGAGTGGACGATAGCCCGGCGGTCTGTGTCGATCTCTGTGCCTTCACAACTGCGTTATAGCAACGCGCCCGTTTGGCGGCTGGCGCCGCACTTGCAAGCGATCATGTCCACTCCGTAGTTTCGAATGGGGGTGTTGTGAAAGTCCGTGCGATTGCAGCTTCAGCTTTGTCTGGCGTATAGCCCGAGGCACTTGGCCAGCTTGATCTCGATCGGAAACCGATAGAAGAGGCTCCGGATGCGTCTTCGGGCGATCGGGGCGTACAGCCCCGCGAGCAGGGCCACCAGAGAGTTGGTTTTCTTGAAGGACCGCGCAAAACCAACCCTGCTTACGAAGAAGGAACAGAAATCCAGCATTTCGACCGTCTGCCGCGTCCCCGCGCTGAGCCACTCGCCATTGGCGGCTATGCTCCGGTAATTGAACGGAGCCCACTCCTTGACTCGTTGCGGTGGCTTCAGCCCCTTGGCCACGGCAAGATGGAACAGTTCGGTCCCCGGGTAAGGTGTGTAGATATTCACCGAAATCGTTGCTCTCGGATTCTCTTCGAGCAACTTCATCGACAGGGAAACTGTTTTCTTGAGATCTTCGACTGTTTCGGTCGGGAAGCCAATCATGAAGAAATACAGCGGCACGATCGAAAACCGGCTGAGCCTCCGGTTGAGCGCCAGCAAGTGGCTCGTGTTGATCGGTTTCCGAAGCAGCTTCTGAATTCGCTCGGAGCCGGATTCGATGCCGACAGCCAGGCACTTGCATCCCGCTGTCTCGATCAGCCTGAAGTCTTCATCGTCCATCTTGATCAGCGTGTCAAAGCGAATGTGGAGGCGGGAGAAGACGATGCCCAGATCTTCACGCAGGACTCCTTCCAGGATCCCACGCGCCCGGTCCAGGTCGAGAAAGAAATTGGCGTCGGTCAAAAACAGCCCCCGCACGGAGTACCTCTGGACAAAGTCCTTGATCTGGCTGACGGCCACCTCAGCCTTCAGCGCTCTCCATCTTCGCCGGTGGAACACGGTGTTGTAACAATAGGCGCAGGGAAACGTGCATCCACGGCTGGTGGAGAAACTGAGGCGCTTCACGCCAAAAACAGTCCGCCCGTACTGCCGGACATCCACCAGATCATAGGCCAGCGGCGCTTGCTCGTTCAGGTCAACGAATGGGCGGGAACGGGTGTGCCTCGGCTGGCCCTGTTCCTTGTACCACAAGCCCGGGATGTTACTGACCGAGTCGCCTCTATCCAGCGCCTGGACCAGCTCCAGGAAAGTCTCCTCACCCTCTCCCTGGACGACAAAGTCAATATCCGGTTCAGCAAGGGTCTGCTCGGGAAGCAATGAGGCATGGACCCCTCCCCACACCACGGGAATGCTTGCATCCCGCTTTACGAGTTCCGAGATCTCCAACGCATGCCGCAATTGCGGGCCAGTCGTGGAAGTGACGCCGACGCAGATGGGCCGCCGGCTCAGTGTTGACCGGAGCTGGTCCCGCCAGTCCGAGGCCATGCGTTGATCGATAATGCGCACCTCGTATCCGGCGCGGACGAGCGGCGTGGCCACCGCCAGCAGCTCCAGTGGGAGGTCACACCACGGCTGGGCTTGCCAGCCGGTGACGGCCTTCGGGTAGACTAGTGCAACTAGCCGGTTGCCACTCATTGGCCCATGTGTCCGGACGAACCGCGCTACAAGCCGCAGCCAGCCCGCAGGGAAACAAGAAGAATTATATAATGCATCCGTCGACGAGTCGGGAATCCCGGCGCCCGGCGCGGATCCAGCAGGGGCTGGGAGAGAACGGTGCCTCGCCGATACAAGGGCGCTGAGGCCCTCACTTCCGAGAGGGTCGCGACCATCGGGGCCGGCTAGTACCCGTTGCATGGCGGACGGGCGCAGTTTTCCGCCGGCTCCGGCGAACACGGTTGATTATGCCAAATAAAGGCCTTTCGGCGGATTGTGGGAAGCAAGTGCGGTGGGAAGAAGACATTCCGAGGCTGAGGCTGTGGCGCCGTCATTCTGACAGTGTCAATCTCGCCTTATTGAAACGGTGGCTTCCGCCAGGCACCCCGGGCCCGATACTCAAGACCGACCTGTACGACGAAGCTGTGGGCGAGGGGCTCTATCCGCACCTTGCCTCACTGGGAGGGAGCTGCACCATAGGGATCGACATCTCCGCGACCGTGTGCGGGCTGGCCGGGCGCAGCCACCTCGGGCTTGTCGCGCTGAGAGCCGACGTCCGGGCGCTACCTCTCCGGGATGCTACGATCGACGTTATCGTCTCGAACTCCACGCTGGACCATTTCTCCTCGCCGCGGGAAATCGCCGTCGGCCTCAGGGAGCTTGCGCGCGTTCTGCGGCCTGGGGGCCACCTCGTGGTGACGCTCGACAATCCGGCCAATCCAATGGTCTGGATCAGGAATCGTTTGCCGGCATCATGGCTGCTGGCGACGCGCCTGGTCCCTTATCCGGTCGGAGTAACCTTGTCCAGAAGACAACTGGCCCGCTGTTTACGGGAAGCGGGCCTGGAAGTGTTGGAGGAGACCGCTATTCTCCATTCGCCCCGGGTTCTTGCCGTCGCCCTGGCAAGGCGCTGGAATACTTGTGATGAAAACTGGAAACGGTGGTTTCTTCGGATGCTGGACCGCTTTGAACGGCTAGAGAATTTCTTCACCTGCTACCTGACCGGCCACTTT
This sequence comes from Candidatus Zipacnadia bacterium, assembly GCA_029820875.1. Next base: position 1,588 of record JALGUK010000177.1, on the reverse strand, counting down.
ATCGCGGCACGTGCCAGCAAGCCCGGCCTTGCTCGGCAAGGAGGCGGAGGGCTCCAGCAAGTTCACCGGGCAACCCGGGAACATGAACAACGTTGACGATGGAACTGATCCGGGAACACTGCGGCGAGACAGTACTGTACACGGTAATGTCTCGAGCCGAGACAGTTGGCTACGCCGCGGTCGACACCACGATCAACGGGAGAAGCTCGGGTGGCCTCCGGATGCTGCCGGACGTGACCGCCGAAGAGATTGTCGGACTGGCGCGGGCGATGACGCTGAAGTACGGGTTCCTCGGCCTGCCGCAAGGCGGCGCCAAGGCCGGAGTGCGCTGGGATCCTGAGACGCCTGCCGAGCAGCGTCGCGCGCGACTGGCTGAATTCGCCATTGGCTTGGCCGCGCTGCTTCGCCACAGGACCTATGTGCCGTACCCCGATATGGGAACATGCGCCACTGATATCGCCGCGATGCTGAAATCGCTCGGCATCCATGTTCTGAAGCACGACATCCGAGACCACGATTCAGGCTATTACACTGCAATTTCAGTAGCGGCAGCAGCCTTAGCGGGAATCCGCTACCTTGGATTGAAGCCGGAGAAGTGCCAGGCTGCCGTCGAGGGATTTGGAAAGGTCGGCAAAGCGCTGGCCGTCCTCCTTCAGGAAGCAGGCTTGACGGTTGTGGCGGTTTCCACCCGGCTAGGCGCCCTCTACAACCCCCACGGGCTCAACCTTGCTCGTCTGATCGAACTCTCCGCCCGGATGGGCAGCAGCCTGGTGGAAGGCTATCGGGAGGCCGATCGGATTCCTGGGTCCGAGCTGGTGCAATTACCGGTTGAGCTGTTAGCCCCGTGTGCCCGGCATCATAGTATCCGGGCAGCGAACGCCTCCCGGCTGTGTTGCCGGATCGTCAGCGCCGGTGCGAATAATCCGGCTACTCCGGAGGCTGAACAGATTCTCGCTCGGCGCGGGATCCTCTGCCTGCCCGACTTCGTTTCGAATTCCGGTGGAGTGTTGGGGGGGACCATGGAGTTCGCGGGTGTGAGGCACGCAACGATCGTCCGGATGATCGGCCACGCCATGGAATCGTCGATCACCTCGCTGCTGGAGCAGACCGGTGGCGACTGGACGGCTCTTCGCCGTATTGCGGAAAGCACTGCGCGCGAGCGGCACCGGTTGATTAAGCAAAGATCGGAGCGTCCGAGCGTGGCGAACGCTGTGTTCACCACCGGCCTGAACGCCTACCGGCGAGGGCTGATTCCGGCTGCCCTGGTAGGCCGGCTGGCTCCGGTGTATTTCCGTCGGCTCCCGCCTTTTAGACGTTCCGCCGTGCAATGCCGGTAGGCGCTCCACGAGCTCCATCGCGTGCCTCCAGTTCCCAACATCCGCACCCCCGCATCGAAGCAGTCTCTGCCGCGGAGGTCGGCAGCGGTCGTGGAGCCATCGAATCCCACCGTGTGCCGTGCATTGGTTACCCTAGAAATCAATGCCCCAATGGATTGCGCTTCATCGAATGTCTCTCGGCGCGGCCGTGGCCGGGCTGCTGGCAGCCGTTTCCTGCGGTCCTTCCTCGCAGGCGCCCCCTTCGTTTCCCG
>JALGUK010000176.1 GCA_029820875.1 Candidatus Zipacnadia bacterium | reverse complement strand
AAATGGTCGTCGTTCATACGATAAGAAGGAACGAAGAACATGCCCAGACTTTTGGCGCGCTCACCGGCGACGCGGATGGGATCTATCCCGGCCCGCATCCCTATTTTGATTTTTTCAATCCTGCTCTTCCAGCCCGGGTCGTTATCATAGGGAGTTTTCTGCCAGCCCCAGACACTGGCCACCTTGGTGGGGTAGTAGAGTACATCCGAGCCTGCGCCGACCGAATACATAAGTGTCTTCACAGGTGTGCCGGCGAGGGAATCAACCATTGCCCGAACATTGAGGGCCGACTCGTGCGGGTCCATGCTTGTGAACGACAGATCGCCGTCGTCGTTGAGCATCAAACCGAAGTCGGGAAGGTTTCTTGCCGCAGAGGATGCCCCGACGGTAATAAGCATCAACGTTAGACTCACCGACAACATAATGAACTTCATAGTTCCCTTCCCTCAGGATATTCATTTGTGTCTCGTAGCGTGAACACTGGGGACCGGTTCCCTCATATGTAGGAAAAGCCCTTCGTGCAGTGAAATGAAATCAGCCCAAGGGTAAGTTGGCCCTTGGGCTGATGTGTCAACGGCGATGACCGCAAAAGTGGCAATCATCAGCGGACCTCGACGGTTGCACCGGCTTCCTCGAGCTTGGCTTTGGCCGCGTTCGCCTCATCTTGTGGGACGCCCTCAACCACAACAGCGTTCGGAGCCGATTCGACAAGCTCCTTGGCTTCCTTCAGGCCGAGGCTTGTCAACTCGCGGACGGCCTTGATTACCTGGACCTTCTTTTCGCCTATGTCCGTGATGACGGTGGAGAACTCGGTCTTTTCCTCCGCGGCGGCCTCCGCACCTGCTGCCGCTGGACCGGCACCCACGGCCATCGGCACTGCCGCAGTGACTCCGAACTCCTCCTGGAGCGCGTCTACGAGTTCCTTAAGCTCCAGAACGCTCATCCCTTTTACGGCTTCGATAATCTCATCTTTTGTCATTGAGCTGTCCTCCTGGATGTCAAAATAGTTAGGCGGCTTCTTGGGCGCGCTTGTCGGCTACGGCTTGGAGTGTGAAAACGAAGTTGGAGATGATGCCCCGCAGGGTAAACACGAAGTCTGCCATCGGTCCCTGTAGGTTCCCGACGAGTTGCCCCAGGAGTTCCTCGCGCGAGGGAATCTCCGAGAGGCTTTTAATCTGCTCCAACGTGTAGACATCGCCGTCGCCGAAGCCCCCCTTTATGGTAAGGTTCTGGTGTTCCTTTGCAAACTCCACCAGGACCTTGGCTATCGCGACAGCGTCCAAGTCGCTGAATGCAACCGCGGTCGGGCCGACAAGAAGCGGCCGCACCGGTTCAGCATCTGTGCCCTCCAACGCACGGTTGAAAAGGCTGTTCTTGACAACGATGAACTGTGCGCCCTCCTGGCGCATTGCCCGCCGAAGTTCGTTCATTTCCGGTACGGTCAGCCCGCGGTAGTCCGCCATTATGAAGGCCTTTGAAGCTGCGATACGCTTGTTGAGTTCCGCGACTGCGGCTTCTTTCTCCGGGGATGTCATGGCTTCAATCACCTCCAATCATAAGACCGGATTCGGTACAGCATAAACGATAAAGCGGAGCCGCAGACTGAAGCCGCGGCCCCGCACAAGCGAAAACGGGTGTCGGTTCAGCCTCGGCAGGCGGAGCAACGGCTCCATTATGCCCGGTCGGGCACCGGCTGTCTCAGGCTTTGAGCATCTGTTTCAGAATCAGCAGGAGACAAGCACGGGGCAGCTCATCTCCATTTGTGACATCAGCGGCCCTTGGCCACAGCGTCCCCGACTTCGACCTGAACCGCAGGCCCCATGGTTGATGTCAGGTAAACGTTGTCTATGAGGCGTCCTTTGAGTGTAGCCGGACGCGCCTTCGCAATCGCATCGAGCAGCGTACGCAGGTTCTCCTCAAGCTGCTCCGCGTCGAAGGATGCTTTCCCTATCGGCACGTGCACAACTGCACCCTTGTCCATTCTGAACTCGACCCGCCCACTCTTCAGGTCTTTGACCACCTTACTGACATCAGTGGTAATGGTGCCTGCCTTCTTGCTGGGCATACGAGGGCCGAGCTTCTTGCCGAGGCGGCCGACTGCTCTCATCATTTCCACATGAGCGACCAGCACGTCAAAGTCGTCCCATCCCTTCTCAATCGCCTCGACCAGGTCTTCGGCACCGACACGGTCAGCGCCGGCTTCTTCCGCCTCTCGGGCCGCTTCCCCCTTGGCGAAGACAGCCACCCGCGGTACCTTCCCCGTACCGTATGGGAGGACTGTAACGCCGCGCACACTCTCCTCCCCCTTGCTCGGGTTCACCGCGAGCTTGATGGCACACTCAACGGTCTCGTCGAATTTGGCCGTTGCCGCCTTCTTCACCAACTGAACGGCCTCGGAGATAGGCCGGGGGCCGTTTCCATCGAACTGAGCGGCCGATGCCATATACCGTTTGCTTCTCTTTGCCATTTTCCCACGTCCAGTCTGCACTTTTGGGCTTTTCTCGAACTCGCGCCGTGCTTCAGCGGGGTTTAATCAACGACAACGATGCCCATACTGCGAGCGGTGCCCTCGATGATCTTAATCGCCTCTTCAACGTCGTAGGCATTAAGGTCGGGCATCTTGCGCTCGGCGATGCTGCGCACCTGGTCCCGGGTCACCTTCCCCACCTTCTCGGTCTTGGGTTCACCCGAGCCCTTTTCCAGGTTGGCCGCCTTCTTCAGGAGGCTTGCCGCGGGCGGCGTCTTACAGATAAACGTGAAGCTTCGATCGGCGAATATCGTCAGTTCCACGGGAATAATGTCGCCCGCCATGTGAGCGGTGCGCTCATTGAACGCCTTGCAAAACTCCATGCTGTTGACGCCGTGCTGCCCGAGGGCAGGTCCCACGGGTGGTGCGGGAGTCGCCTTACCCGCCGGCACATGCAGTTTAACCTTTGCCAGAATCTTCTTCGCCATTTGGGTGTCTCCAGATCATTCTTCGTCGCGAGCTACAGCTTCTCAACGTCTGTAAAATCAAGATCGACAGGGGTTTCGCGGCCGAAAATAGTGATATTCACCTTCAGCTTCTCTTGCTCCACATTGACTTCCTGTATCTTGCCGGTCATCTCCGCAAATGGACCGCCCACAACGCGCACCCCTTCGCCCACTTGCCAGGCCGCCTTAGGCCGCACGGCTTCCTCGCCGACGGTTTTGAGGACGTTTACGACCTCCTGGCGCCGCAGCGGAGCAGGCTTGGCGCTCGAACCCGAACTAACAAAGCCGGTCACCCCCGCGATGCGCCGTACGAGGTGCCATGTCTCATCGTCGAGCACCATCTCGACAAGCACATAGCCGGGAAAGAGCTTTTTCTTGATGACTCGTTTCTGACCGGCCTGCGAACGGATTTCTTCCTCTGTCGGCACAAGGATACGGCCGAACTTGTCTTCTACCCCTACGGATTGTGCCATTTTGAGGATATTATCGCGAACCTTGTTCTCTTGACCCGTCAATGTGTGGACGACATACCACTGCTTTTCCATGACGCTTCCGGTGTGGACAGATGGTTTAGCGGTAAATGTGAAGCTTTGTCACGATCCAGTTGAAAACGACATCCATGAACCCAATATAGGCTGCCACGATAGCCACTGCCACGAGCACGACAAGCGTATATGCCCAGGTCTCTGCGCGACTGGGCCAGGCGACCTTGTTCAACTCCGCCCAGACTTCCTTGAAGAACTGGATGGTGCGCATCACCCAGTTAAAGGGCTTGCCTATCAACGGCATTGTCTGCAGGTTGGCCACTTTTGCAAACCCCTGCTGCGGCCGTATCATATTGCGGACCGCATCGTTAGTATGCGCTCTGTGCGAGGCCGATGTCGCTTGGCAGGCCCGGCCGGATTCGAACCGACAACCTGCGGTTTTGGAGACCGCTGCTCTGCCAATTGAGCTACGGGCCTGCGCGGTTGTGCGCTGAGCCTGCCCCGTTGTTAGTCGCTACCAATCAACTGAATTCGTGCGGTGCAGCAGCGCAACGCACCTGTAACAGCTACTTGCGAAGTCTCGTCTCGGTGTGCTCGGTGTGTTTCCCGCACGACCGGCAGAATTTCTTCAACTTGAGCTTGTCCGGATTCGACCGCCGATTCTTGGCGATTACGTAGTTCTGCCCCTTACACTTTGAGCAGACAAGAACGAATTTCTCAGTCGGCATATCTCAACAATCCTTAAGTAACCGCACGCCCCATTGCCGCCGCTACTTTTGATATTTACTCGAGTATTTCGCTGACGACGCCGGCGCCGACGGTGTGGCCGCCTTCACGGATTGCGAACCTGAGCCCTTTCTCCATCGCAATCGGCGTAATCAGCTCCGCCTGGATTGTCACATT
>JALGUK010000175.1 GCA_029820875.1 Candidatus Zipacnadia bacterium | reverse complement strand
TTCGTCTGTTGGGAGCTTGTCGGGCTGTGCTCCTACCTGTTGATAAGCTTCTGGTTCGAGAGGCCGAAGGCTGCCCGCGCGGGTAAGAAGGCGTTTTTGGTCACGCGATTGGGCGATACCGGCTTTATCATCGGGCTCGTGCTGTTGTTCTCGTATCTGAAAACGGTTCAATTCGATGAAGTGTTCAGAGGGGCTGCGACATTGGCCGAGAGCCACCCGACTCTGCTGTTCGGCGCTTGCTGCGCCCTGTTCTGCGGCGCAAGTACCATTGCATGTGTGGCTTCCGGACGCGATGGAGGGTCCCACTCCGGTCTCCGCCCTGATTCACGCCGCGACGATGGTGGTCGCCGGTGTCTACATGGTCGCGCGGCTCTTCCCGCTGTTTGAGATGTCCGGTGCGCTGCTCGTAGTCGCATACGTGGGGGCCATCACTGCGTTCTTCGCCGCGACTATAGCTATGCTGAAGAATGACATCAAGGGCGTGCTGGCCTACTCGACCATAAGCCAGATAGGTTACATGATGTTCGGGCTGGGCGTTATGGGCTGGACCGCCTCCGTGTTCCACCTTTTCACCCACGCATTCTTCAAGGCGATGCTGTTTCTGTGTGCCGGAAGCGTAATCCACGCCGTCGGGACCAATGACATCATGAAGATGGGTGGGTTGCGCAAGGTCATGCCGTCCACCTACTGGACCATGCTGATCGGTTTCCTCGCACTGGCCGGCTTCCCGGGATTTTCCGGCTTCTGGAGCAAGGATGAGATTCTCCTTGACGCACTCAACTGGGGAAGGGCGAACCACAACTACGTAATCTTCGCCCTCGGCTTCGGAGCGGCATTCCTCACGGCCCTGTACATGTCGCGGATGTTCCTCCTGGTCTTCCACGGTGAGTACCGCGGCGACGGTCACCCACACGAATCGCCGAAGGTGATGACCGGGCCGTTGTGGGTCTTTGCGGCGTTCGCAGCGCTTATCGGGCTGATTGGAACACCCGCCTGGCCCTGGTTCCAGCGCACTATCTTCTACGGTGAACGTCCGCATATCGCCGAACCGAATTACCTGCTGATGCTTGCGTCATCGTTGATAGCCATCGCCGGAATCGCAACAGGATGGGCGTTGTACGACAGGCAGTTGGTGGACCGGCGGGCTATTATCGTTCCTCTCAAACGGATAGGTCTCTACCAGCTCCTTTTGACCTGAGCGTGATTGACGGTGCAGTCAACCGGGTGAGGGACATCACGCTCGTTTTCTCGTGGATAAGTCGCTACTGGGATATCTGGGTGGTGGACGGACTGGTTAACCTGATCGGCGTCACGACAAAGGCCGGAGCGAGGGTGCTGCGGCTTGCACAGACGGGACTTTTGCAGAACTACATATTGTTCGCGGTCGTCGGTGTTCTCATTGCGCTGGCGTTCTACTTGATCGTGTTGACATAGGGGTTGCCGCAAGTGAACGGATCGGCGCCGTTGCGCGCTTCTGGTCTGTTCAGTGGGCAACCGGCTCTGAAGCACAAGAGCCTAAGGGAGCTGCCTGTCTATGGAATTAACCCTGGTGACCTTCCTGCCCCTGTTGGGCATGTTGATCATTTTATTTGTGCCCAAGGACCGTCCGCTGATTATCAAGCGGGTGGCCTGGGTCACGAGCCTTGCAACCCTTGCCGTGGCAGTGTACCTCTACGCCGGCTTCCCGCCGGGCGTGGGGCAGATGCAATACGAAGTGGCGCGGACGTGGATTCCCTCTTTGAATATCAGCTACCACATGGGTGTAGACGGAATCAGCTTGCCCCTCGTGGTATTGACCGCTCTTTTGACCTTCCTGTGTATGCATTATTCATTGAATGTCCAGGAGCGGGTCAAGGAGTACTTTGTGTTCTTTCTGCTGCTGGAGACCGGCACGATGGGTGTCTTCACCTCCCTGGACTTCTTCCTATTCTACATCTTCTGGGAGGTCAGCCTGGTGCCGATGTACTTCATCATCGGCATCTGGGGCCATGAGCGACGCGAGTATGCAGCCATCAAGTTCTTCCTTTACACGCTAGCCGGCAGCGTGCTGATACTGCTGTCCATCATCGTGCTCTATTTCAGCGTCGAGCCGCACACTTTCGACATGGTGGCGATAGCGCAATACGCCGCCGCACAGCGCGACGCCCATCTGGCCATTATTGCAAGCCCCGTGCTGCGGATGCTCGTTTTCTGGGGCCTTTTCATCGGCTTTGCAATCAAGGTGCCGACCTTCCCATTCCATACGTGGCTTCCGGATGCTCACGTGGAGGCTCCGACCGCCGGAAGCGTCATGCTGGCGGGCATTTTGCTGAAGATGGGCACATACGCGATGTTGCGGGTCAGCGTCGGCATCTTCCCCGACCTGGTGTTCCAGTACGCGCCGGTAATCGGGGTCATCGCCCTGATTGGAATCATCTACGGGTCACTTGTGGCGATGGCGCAGCCGGACCTGAAGAAACTCGTGGCGTACTCGAGCGTCGCCCACATGGGGTTCGTCGTGCTCGGAATCGCGTCGCTTACACCCATGGGCATTGACGGCGCGGTGCTGCAGATGTTCTCCCACGGGTTGCTTACGGGCGCATTGTTCTTCCTGGTGGGGGTCATATACGACCGCGCGCACCACCGCCAGATCGCACGCTTCGGGGGGCTGGGGGCGCGTGTGCCGGTCTATGCAGGGGTGTTCGTGTTCATCGCGCTTGGCTCATTGGGGTTGCCCGGGATGAGCGGCTTTGTTTCCGAGCTGTTCGTATTGCTTGGCTCGTGGGGCTCGCCCGCGTACAAGACCGGCTGGTTTGCAGGGTTGGCCGTGACTGGTATCGTGCTGGGGGCGGCGTACTTGCTGTGGACGGTTCAGCGGGTGTTCCTCGGGCCGCTGCGGGTGGAGTATGAGGACATGCCGGACATGAACATGCGGGAGCTGGTGACGTTGGTCCCGCTGATGGCCTTGACGCTTCTGGTCGGGCTATGGCCCGCGACGATTCAGGCATACTCAAACGGGGCCGCGGAAATGCTTGCGCGGCTGATAATGCGATAACGCAGCCCACGGAGGTCCATGCAATTGCTGACGCTTGCCCCTGAACTTGCTCTTTGCGTGACAGCGGTTGTGGTTTTGGCGGCGGACTTGGTCCTCGCGCCAGCCAACAAGCGTTCTCTGGGCTACGTTACGGCTGCGGGTATGGTAGTCGCGCTGGTTGCTGCGGTGGCGGCCGAGCTGGGGCTTTTGGGGCTTGGAACGCCGACTGAGTTGACTCCGGCCTCTGAGTGGCTCCGGACGACCCTGGCAACCGATTCCCTGGGCGCGTTTTTCAAGGTCTTCGCCATCCTTGCGGGACTGCTCGGCGTCCTTTGTTCCCTGGATTATGTGGACCAGCGGATGAAGTACGGGCAGGGAGAGTTTTACGCTCTGCTGGCGGTTTCAACGCTTGCAATCGGCCTCGTCGCCTCCAGCCGCGACCTTATCGCCATCTACCTATCCCTTGAGCTGCTGAGCATCACATCCTACGTCCTGGTCGCATCAATGAAAGAAGACAAACTCGCCACCGAGGGCGGCATCAAGTACTTGCTGGTCGGCGCCGCCTGCTCGGCGATGATGCTTTACGGCATGTCGCTGCTATACGGTCTGACGGGTGCCACCGACCTCCATTCGATATCGGCCGCCATCGGGGAGCGCGTGGCGCTCGACCGCTCAATCACCTTCGCAGTGGGGCGCGGTCTGTCATTCACGGTAGGCGATCCGCTCGTGTTCGCGGCGTTGCTGCTCGTTCTGGCGGGCTTCGGCTTCAAAACCGCGCTCGTCCCGTTCCATTCGTGGGCGCCCGACGCCTACCACGGTGCCCCAACCCCATTTACAGCGTTCCTCTCAGTGGGTCCGAAGGCAGCGGGGTTCGCGGTGCTTCTGCGTTTCTTCATGCAAGGTGCTCTGCCGGCGCACGACCAATGGGTCGGGCTGCTGGCCGTGCTGTCCGCGATGACGATGACCGTCGGGAACCTGGTCGCAATCGTCCAGGAGAACATGAAGCGCCTGCTGGCTTACAGCAGCATCGCGCAGGCGGGTTACATCATCATAGGCCTGGTCGCGGTCCAGGCGATACGGCTCAGTGCCCGGGATGTCGTCGTTCCAACGAATGTGGATATGGGGCTTCGAGGAGTGCTCATATATCTGGTGGCCTACCTTTTCACCAATTTCGGAGCGTTTGCGATTGTAATCATCGGTTCACTGGCCACCGGCTCGGAGTCTATTCGCACCTACGACGGCCTTGCCCGACGGGCTCCGTGGCTTGCGGTCGCCATGACCATATTCCTGCTGTCCTTGGCAGGCATTCCGCCACTGGCCGGCTTTGTGGGTAAGTTTTTCGTGTTCGCTGCGGCACTGCGTGTCAAGCTTTACTGGCTGGCGCTTATAGGTGTCGTAAACAGTGTAATATCTGTGTACTACTACTTCGGCGTTGTCCGGCGTATGTTCTTCCTCCGGCCGCAACCAGGAACGGGATGGGACGCCACCCTTGGCCTTAAGGTTGCAGTAGTCGTGGCATTGGTGGGTACAGTGCTGGTCGGGGTATATCCGGAGCCTTTCGTTGCTCTTGGAACCGCTTCGGTACACTTCCTGGGAGGATTGTAACCGACCGCGTGGGAAACCTCGAGCACGACCAGCAAGCTACGCCTGGGAGTTGAAGCTGTGGCGAGCCAGAAGGAGCGTGTGCCCGAGGCGACAGTAGCCCGTCTGTCGGAGTATTTGCGTTGCATGAGGCGACTCGAGGCGGACGGACAGGAGATAACCTCATCGGCCGAGATCGAGCGGCTTACAGGTATCAACGCCGCTCAATTCCGCAAGGACCTCTCCTATTTCGGCGAGTTCGGACGGCCGGGGTTGGGGTACAATGTCTGCCTTCTGCGGAAGATGCTCTCGCGTATCATGGGCCTTGAGCGCAAGCTCCGGGCCGTGATCATCGGGGCGGGTAATCTCGGCTCATCCCTTCTCGGGTACCCAGGCTTCCGCGCACATGGGTTTCTCATCGAGGGGATATTCGACAACGACCCGAATAAGATCGGTCGTACGGTCTGGAGCCGAAGGATTCGAGACATTGCGGACCTGGCGCCCTTCGTGCGACAGCACAATGTCAGCATTGCAATCATCGCCGTGCCCGCCGCATCCGCGCAGCATGTCGCCAATCAGGTGGTTGAGGCTGGCATCAAGGCAATCGTTAACTTCGCACCCATCAAGATAACCGTCGGTGAGGACATAGCGGTCCGCCACGTAGACCTTACTCGGGAACTGGAGATCCTCGCTTACTACCTGCCCACAGGGACCCCGCTGGAGAAATAGGCAGGCGAAACTTATAAACTCCTTGAGCAACGCGAACAACGAGAGAGGCGGAGATTAGAGGATGGTGCCCCCTGCGGCAAAGACAGTGCAGAATATGGATGTGGTCAGTTCGCATGAAGTGGACGACCTGCAGACTACACTCGCCAAGCACTTACACTGCATCAGCGACGAGCTGCAAGCGGTCGAGGCTGCTGTACAGGCGACGATTGATGCGACACCGACGGCTCCTGCATCGGAGCAAGTCATTCAACGAGCGCTGTGCTGCGAGGCTGTACATGTGGCATCATTGCTGCACGATGACGTCATAGACTCGGCGGAGCGCAGGCGCGGCAGGGATAGCTGCAATCGGCGTTGGGGTAACAAGGCATCGGTGTTGGCGGCGGACCGTCTTCTGGCCGGCGTTTTTCATGATCTGACGGTGCGCGGCGATATCGAGGCGATGGAGTTGCTGTCGTACACGGTCACGCAGATGTGCGACGCCGAGCTGTGGCAGACGTTTCACACATGTGACCTTTCTCTCGACGAGAACGACTGCCTGGAAATCGCATGCGGCAAGACGGGGAGCCTGATGGCGGCCTGCTGTCGCTTGGGAGGGCTGAGCGCGTCCGATACCCATCTGGCCGACACCGCTACCCGCTTTGGAGAAGCGCTCGGCACAGCGTTCCAGATAGCCGATGACGTTCTGGACATTTCCGGAGACGAGCAAGCATTGGGCAAGCCCCTCGGCCAGGACCTCGCAGACGGCCAGATGACCCTGCCGATTCGTTACGCTCTGCAAAATGCCACGGAGCGTGACCACGCATTCCTTGAAGCTCTTTTCACTACGCACCCGGTCCCTCCGGGAGACCTGGAAAGGGGACTTGCCGTAATCCGCCGGGCCGGCGGTGTGGACCTTGCACGCCGGAAGGCCCGGCAGATAGTTGCGGAGGCGAAGGAGATTCTCGCACCTATCCGCGATTCAGATGCGCGGTCGGCGCTCCTTTTCATCGCAGATTACGTTGTCGCCCGCAGCCGTTAGCCGCGGATACACCTTCTTCAGACAAACCCGCCCGAACCCTCCGGGCCGGTGAGCAATTCGATGTTGTCTAGCGAACTCTCGCCGATGTGGTATGTTTCATCGGCGAGCTGAATGTAGCTTGGTTGCGGGGCAAGCGGCCATTTTTTGCCTCGGTATTGTTGCCTTTTCCATTCTAGCAGCGCGCGGCAGACTGCATCCGTTGCTACTACGTCATCCGAGACAATGACACCTCCATACCGCCATAGGAACTCGGGGTTCACCGCCAGTCCATCACCGAAGAGCGGGCGCAGGGCGTCCACGATGTTCAAGCGCCTTTTCGATGCAATGGCAGGCTCGGCGCAGATGGTGCCCAGCTCGGTGAAGCCGCTCAGTTCCAGTGCCTTGGCGACATCGGGCCGGACCATGCCCAGGTGGTTCATCATCGCCCCGGCCATTCCCGCTGCGTGGTGAGTCATAAGGCTCGGAACGTTAATCAACGCCGTGATTTCCTGAGCGATGATTCGGCTCACACGCCCGCAGAAGCCGGCGGAATCATTGCCGTAACAACGAACGCCGTCGGGTGCCCGGCTCAGTCCGTATCCGGCGCTGAAGAGGTCTGTATCCTCCTGGTCGAAGATGATGATGTTGCCTGCGGGCACCCCTATGTCATCCAATCGGGCGATAATCGCATCCACTACCGGCAGACTTGTCGGGATGGGCCGAGCGTGAACCTTGATCCCTACCACGTCGGTCGGCTCAAAAAACGACTCCCATGCGCGGCCCGGAGCCTCCTG
>JALGUK010000174.1 GCA_029820875.1 Candidatus Zipacnadia bacterium | reverse complement strand
TGAGTTTGCTGGCGGTGGGATTTCCCTCATCATCCAGCACTTGTACGGTCGGGGAGGCACCCACATTGGCAAAGCCCGGGAACACATCGCCGACGGGTATGACCGGCTTGCGCAAGCGCAGGTCCACCTGCACCATCATCATCAGACGGGCCTGAGTGCGGGTGTACTCGCGGAAATCCTGGTAGAAGAAGTCATGGTAGCGCACGCGCCCCTCGTACACGCGCGAGCGCGTTGTGCCTTGCGGCGGCTTGGCGTCGAAGACCACGTCCTCCCACAATGCCCGCCAGTACCGCTGGTCAATGAGCGCATCCGTAATCCTCACGGCCGGGCTCAGGTAGGGAAATTCGAGCAGCGGAGCGAGGTTCTCGCCGCGCCTGGGGCCATTGCGGCGCGGGCGGCCAGAGGCCCTTGCCCTCGTCGGTGCCGAAATTGGGGACCCGGATGTCTAATCCGCCGCTGAGGACTGTGCCGGTGTAGTTGACCGCGACGCCGAAGAAGTTCTGCCGATCCGAGCATCGCCAGTTGTACCCGCCGCTGTCCCCTGAGCGAAGCGGAGGGGAAATGGCCGTCCGGCCCTGCTCGTCGGCGACCCACAGGAAGCCGAGGTTCAAGTTTCCCGGCGGCGGGCTGACCTTTGACGTGAACTGAGTGCCTCTGGGCATCCAGCGCCGCAGCAAGTTGTATTGCGTGTAGTAGCGGACATCCGTGATGGGCACATCGTCCTCGATGGTGAAGCCTGTAGGGCTGAGCGAGCGGAGCATCGGCCCGCTGGTGACCAGGCAGCGCACGGGATTCTCCCAGAAATGCGGCTCACCGTTGCGCAGGTACCAGGCGGCGTTCTCCACAGTGTCGGCCGGTACATACAACTGGTGCCCCTCCTGCGCTGCCTTCGCCACCTGCTCGGGAGCATCCAGTTCGTGAACGACCAGGTGTACCGTCATCAATCAGTCGGCCTTCTCTATCGTAGGTATACACCACCACACCTGCGAAGAACTTGAAAAGGTGATGCGGAAGCGGGCTGGAAGTCGGGTGGGCAATCGCTGAAAACGACGGATTGAACGCGCCGAGCATCAGGAACTGGATTTCCTTCATCGCCTTGCCATCGTCGGTGAGCATCCACGGCTGCGGGAAGACTCGCTGGCCGAAAAGCAGAAGGCGATTGCCGTACGCGTCCGTGATGTCCAATCCGGGGAGCACCACGAGGTCCGCCCCGCTGGCCTCTTCGCACTCCGCGTAGTACTCCGGCCATTTGTCCGCAGGGAAGCTCGCGAGGTCCTCGGTCATTACAAGGATGGAGTATCCCGCCCCTCGCGCCGCCTCAGCCCACTGCGTAATTGACCCCTTCCCGTCGCTGTAGGCGCTCCGGGGTCCGAGCAGGACCTTGTACCAGGTCATTCCCGGTGTCTCGCGCCAGCCGGGCTGGAGCCACTGCGGAATAGCCGGCTTCTCGGGCACGGGCAGAGCCGCGTAAGCATCGGGGGTATATCCTCCGAGACCTTGTGCAGCCGCCGGTTCGGCCGCCCACTTGATCATGTTGCGTATAATGGTGAATCCGTCGCTTGGGTGTGTTCCATCGCCCTTCTTGAGGACCACCCCGTTGATGTTGCCTGACTGGAACTCGCCTATCCAACCGCCGGGGACATCGCGGTAGGGGTAGGTGAACGTGTAGAAGCGGTTGATGCCGAGCAGTGCGACTCGGCCCCTTCCGACTTCCGCAATGGCGGCGAGGATGGGCGGGTCCTGGGTGCCGGGGACGGGGAACCAGGTCTTGTACTGCAGGCATCGCGCCGTCACGCTGCTCTCCATTCCCCTCACCACCGGCTTCCAGCGCGGATGGGAGAGGCGAAATGTGAGGGTCGGGTACATGTCGTCCCAGCGGGCCATTTGAGTCGGGTAGTAGAGCCGTTTGACGCCCTTGGTCACCGGGGAATCAGTGATGTTGTCAGTCCAGGAATAGGTTTCCCACGCGTGCGCATCATCACGCGGGCAAGCCCGGACCACCGCCGCTCCCCACGGCTTCAGCAGAGGTTCGATAGGCACTGTTTCGGGGCAGAACAGCAGCCCGCCGCCACCCTCGACATACCGCTGGACCTGCTCGATATTATGCTTCTTCGTGTAGAAATCAGCGATGAACTTGGAGTCGTGGAAAAATGGCGCTCCCAGCCCTCCCCCGTATACGCCTCCGCAATCCATGAGGATTACGAGGTGAAACTGCCGGAGGAGCTCCTGGTTCAACGGCTCTCCAAGCGGGCGGGTGATAAGCTCAATTCCCTCGGCCTTGAGGTCTGCGGCTACACGCTGGTCGATCGGAGCCTCCGAGTTCGTGAGGACAAGGGCATGGACCGTCGCCGGCTGAGCAACGGCCTGATGCGAACCCAGGCAAACGCCCGCCACAAATAGCAATGCGCCGAGGAACCTCATCGTTGGAACCTCCCGCGGATGCAGCCAGGTATCCCAGGCCGACGGGCAGCAGGTGCACTAAGCACTGCACAGCTCGGCGAGTGACCCGCGTTGGTCAACCGGGTGGTAAGGCCGCTGCTGGAAAGGGCTGCCCAGTCCCTCGCAGGAGCTACTGTCTGCAAGATGGAGCTGCTCAGGGGACAACAGGTCCTTCGCGGTTGATCCAGTTCCGGACACGGCGACGGTATACGCCGTTGACTGCCCATATGATAGGCTTGAACGTGAGCGCCGTGCGCTTGATGATGCTGCGCCAGCCGTAGCAGCGCTGATAGATCCAGCGGAATCCCGCCTCGAGCTTGTCTATGCCCAGTCGCCGGGGCCGAAAACACACGTGGGACCCATCGTACTTGCTCCAGTCGCGCTCGATTATCCGCCCTTCGCGCTCCATCTGCTCGTAGAGCCTCGTGCCCGGAAGAGGGGTCAGGATCGAGAACTGGGGCACGTCCACCCGCGTTTGCTCGACGAAGTCGGCGGTCCGCTTGAAGACGTCCTCGTCGTCGTTGTCCAGACCGAACATGAACGACCCGATGATGCCAATGCCGTTATCGTGCAGGCGGGCAATCAGCTCCTTATACTTTTCGACGGCGTTGACCTTCTTGTTGACTATCGCCAGGTTCTCGGGTGAAAGGGTCTCCAGGCCCACAAACAATGCCTTGCATCCGGCCTTCGCCGCCTCGCGGATAAGCTCCGGGGTCTTAAGCAAACTGGTGGATGCCTGGGTGATGAAGCTCTTGCCAAGGCCCCTGAGTCCCTCAAAGAGTGCCCTGGCGTAAGAAGGTTTGCCCATTATGTTGTCGTCCACGAATATCAAGGGCTTGCCCGGCAACTGCGCGGCGTCGGCTATAACCTGCTCAACCGGGCGGGTGCGGTAGGTGCGGCCGAAGAAGGTGCTCACCGTGCAGAATGAGCACTGGAACGGGCACCCGCGCGTGGCCTGGAGGCTATCGCGTCCCAGGTAACGGTCGATGTGCACCAGGTCACGGCGTGGAAACGGCAAATCGGTAAGGTCCGGGAACCTGTCATGGCGATAGACCTTCTGAAGCTGGCCTTTCTGGAAGTCATCCAGCAGGCCCGGCCACAATCCTTCGGCCTCACCGACAACCACCGCGTCCACGTGTTCCAATGCCTCCTCGGGCAGGGCCGACGCATGCATCCCCCCCATCACGACGGTCACTCCGCGGCTCCGGAATTGGTCGGCTATCTCGTAGGCCCGCGGGGCCACCGAGGTCATGGCGGTAAGCCCAACCAGATCTACATCCCGGTCCAGAGCCACCGGTTCGAGAGCCTCGTCCGTAATCGTTACGTTTATCTCCGGCGGGGTGAGCGCCGCAACCATCATCAAACCCAGCGGGGGGAAGAGGCCCTTCTCAGAGGTACGACGAGAGCCATCGCCACTTCTGCTCGCATCAGGAGCAACCAGATACACATCCATAATCCCAACGCCTTCTTTCATTGCTCAAGCAACCAATACTATTGCCCGCTCACAACCATAGCATTGTGCCTGTTGTCAAGGCACATCCGGCAATCGTTTAAATTCGCCGTCACTATGCCAACTCCTTTATGCAGCTTGCAAAAATCGTGGACCTGCACGCAATTAGGCCTCACAGCCGCCAGTCCTCCGGCCCGAAGCCGCACTTGCGCTTGACGTCAGGCTCGTAGGTGAGGGTAGCCACATGGAAATCCCGAACTTTCGCAGGTGGGATGTTGACCTGGACAGTCGTACCGGGCTCATGATAAACGATGTACCCGTCGGACTCCGACAAGGGAATCTCGTGACCGTCCAGCCGTACATCCGTAATCTTCGGGTTGGGATACGGGACCAGCAGCCGCAGCGCAAGGCCGTGCCGGAGCCGCTCGGACTCCTCGGCTGTCGAAGGGCTTCCTCCGGGCCAGGCGCCGCTTTGGGGCATCAGGTTCACTGCCTTAGTCGAGTAAACAAACTGGCGGAGAGCTTTGTAGTCGAACTGCGGCTCATCCTTGAACTGCTCCACCCATTTAACGAGCTCTGCCTCAGCGAGATACTTTTGCGCCCCTTCGGGGGTTGTGGCGCAGAAGCACATTATCTGGCCGATTGGCTCAGGGTGCATAGCGCCCAAGGTAATCTGGCCCAGCTTCTGCCAAAGCTCCACCCTGCTGGCCCGCCGCTGGGCGGCTGTGGTGCCGTAAGCAGCAAGCGCGGTGGACAGCCAGCACATCACCTGCCGCGTCGGGTAGCCGGCGTAGTACTCGCCCCTCCAGCGCTCAAGTCCGAGCTTAAGGAGTGCTCTGGCCCTGACCACCGCGCTCTCGTCAAAGCCCGTTTCGTTGGGGATGGGGATGGTATGGTAGCGGTTGTACGAATACAGCATGTCGTTGATACTCGTCCCGACGAGGTAGAAGTGGTCTTCCGCGCCCGGAACCGGGGCAGTCACACGGATCTTGCCGGAACTCTCCTCCGCTGCAGTCATGAAAAACCCCGCCTTCTCGGCCTCCTCCCGTATCCGCTCCCAGATGCGCGCAATGTAGGGCCGGCACAGGCCCGATGCCCAGGAAAAGCCCACCTCCTCCCACATCGTTTGCCCCTCGTACCAGACACCATGAATGTCGTAGTGGACCTCTGGCATGTACTGGTCAATCACCCCCTTGATTGCAACGGCCTCGGGGTTCTTCTCGGCGGCATTCAGCTCCGCGCCCCATGTCCACGGCCCGACATAGGGGTCCCCGCCGACCGTGTTGCCGTACTTGGGGACCGAGTAGCCGTCAGGATTGCAGTTAGGCATCACCAGCACGACCTGCTTGCGCCGGATTTCAGCCGCGAGGGGGTCGTCAGATATCAGCCACTTGATAAGATGGAGGCTGGCGGTGACCGAATTCAGCTCGTAGCT
>JALGUK010000173.1 GCA_029820875.1 Candidatus Zipacnadia bacterium | reverse complement strand
TCGAGCACATCGGCATCTGAATGAGGGTCGTTCGCTTTGACAATTGCCACCTCGGACAATGCCATCCCCCTCACATCGCACGGATTGAATACAGCTTCGCGTTACGCATGTAAACAACCAACTGCAGGGGCCTGCTCTTGGGAAGGGCGGACATCCCATCCCAGGTGAGCGGAAGACGGACGCCGTTTGCCGTAATCGGCCGGCAGTCATGGCGCGAAAAGCCTTTTACGGCACTTCCGTTCTCCTCGCGGAGTTCCGCCCGGATTTCCCCGCCTGCCGCATCCGCATTCAAAAGAATCTGATTCCCACTGAGCATCAACGGCACCGTGGTCAGCCGCCCCGGCTCTTGGCCGGCGTCCATTGAGCAGAACCCGTCCCTGCGGAGCCGCGCGAGGCCGATCTTGCCCTGCTGGTCGTCGAGCTGGTGCGTAGTGTCGTATCCGGCGTAATAGAACCACAGCTCGTCGCCGACATCGCAGGGGGCGCTGCTTTGCAGCATCACCATCTTGCCCTGCTGGTCGTCGAGCTGGTGCGTAGTGTCGTATCCGGCGTAATAGAACCACAGCTCGTCGCCGACATCGCAGGGGGCGCTGCTTTGCAGCATCACCATCGCGCAGTCCCATGCCCCTTCCGGGCCCAGAGAAACAAACGGCCGGTAGGTGCGCATCCACTTGTCGCCATCGTAACTGTAGACAAGCTCAATCTCGATCGTCTCCGGGCCGGTGCGATACCGCTCAAGCAGCCCCAGATACATCTTGCCGTAATTGAAACGGTAGTCGCCGTAGAACTGCATGTCCGGCGGGTCCCGGTCGTCGGGGATGAAGATAAATCTCGGCTCAGTCCAGTGTTCGAAGTCTTCGCTTTTGGACTCGCGCCTTACGCGCTTTCCGTCGTAAGTCCACTTGAGGAAGCCGAGGAACTTCTTTTGCTTAGTGTCGTAACCGAAGCACGTTCGGTCCATCGCACAGAACTTGCCCGGTGGGGCATCCCCGGACCGCAGGTAGAACAGCGGGTTTTCATAATCGGCCTTCCAGTGCAGGCCGTCTGCCGAGTAGAAGGCATAATGCGCGGGCGGCCACTTGTAGCTGAAGCCCATCTTCCGGATTTTCTCCTCATCGTAAGGCCAGGTCCCCTGAAACGCCACCAGCCGATAGGCCTTGTCCGGGTCCGGCTCACCGGGCACCTTGATGATGGAGAAGCTGTCGAAGTGGCTGCCCTGGTGTCGCAGTACGATGTTGTTGTCCTTTGAGCCTTGGTACTCGACCAGCCCAAGCGCGGGCTTCTCCCAGTGACCACCATCGCTCGAACGCGCATAGCAAATGAAATCGCTGTCCTTGATAGGCCGCCTCCCGTGCCGTGAGCCCCAGACATCATGGGCCAGATACCACATCTCGAAAAGCTGTTTTTGGGGGTCATAAAGAGTGCTGCCGAAGGTAACAGTCGTGCCTTCCCACGGGCGGTCGGCCTCGATGACAGGGTTTCCGGCGAACTTCTCCGGCTGGTGCCACGTGCGCTGAAGACGAAATGCTCGCTTGATGAATGTGTCGTCGAGAAAGAGCACCGGGCCTGAGTCGAGTCGGGGCGCAGCTTGTACGAAAACTGCAGACCCCACAAGTACGGCAACAAAAGCAGCCTGCACTGTGCGAGGATTGCTCATCTCGAACCTCCCTGGCAATGGTGGGGCGTGATGGAAGGTATTATACTGGAGAAAAGGCCGGTGGGCAACATTGGGCGCAGGGCGCCTGTCTTCAATACTGCCTCTCCGGAGTGACGTTAATCCTTGCGTCGGTCCATGTGGAACCGCCCGCCGGAGGTACGCTTGAGAAAGTTTTTTACCTCGGCCAGCACGGCCGTCACTTCGAGGGTGTTCTCGAAGCGGCGGCTGGTGGTGGAGACACAGGCGATGCTGAGAGTCATGATGGGATAGCGGGCAAGCTTGCCCCGCCGGTCTTCTATTTCCACGAAGCCGCGTTTGCGGTCAGCCGGGTCATACAATTCTGGGACCTTTGTGTCGAACGCCTCCATCACCATACGCGCGAAGGCCTCCTCGTCCAACCGATTAGCGACCACGAGGAAGTCATCCCCGCCTATGTGTCCCACAAAGATCCCCTTGCTGGCGACCTTCTGCGCCGCCTCTAAAAGGATGCTTCCCAGGAGTTTGATCGCGGCATCTCCTCGTGCAAAACCGTAGCGGTCGTTGAACGCCTTGAAGTTATCAATGTCCAGAAGCAGCGCAGAAAAGTCCTGCTTACGGGCCAGCAAGCGTGAAAGGTGTTCCTGGATGAGACGGTTGCCGGGCAGGCCTGTCAGAGGGCTGAGGTCCGCTCTGCGCTTTGCGCCTTGGATTATAGCCTTGACCCGCGCGACTAGCTCGTTCATGCGAAGGGGCTTGAGAACGTAATCGTCAACCCCGCATTCGAATCCGTGGACGATGTCCTCCTCCGCCATCTTGCTTCCGGTCATAAGCACTATGCAGGTTGTGCAGGTCCGAGGCGATTCCCGGAGTCCTTGCACCAACTCGTAACCGTCTAAGCCAGGCATCATTATGTCGGAGAGAACCAGATCCGGTAGATGTTCCTTGGCTAGTCGCAGCGCGGTGTTTCCATCCGGAGCGGAAATCGTCCTGTAGCCCGCGCTCCTCAGTGCTGCAACGCATTGACTTACTGTTTTAGGATTGTCGTCTACTATCAGGATTAGTGGTGCGATGTCTGCTTTCATCGTTCTATCCCCATTCCGGTCTTCGGCCGTCACAGAGGGTCTTTTCGGGAATGCGCAGGCGGCCGGATCGCTTGCGCTGGAGCATATGGTGCAAAGTCTGCCAGAATGTCAAGTGCTCTGTTATTTCATTCCCTATTAATACGTCCCTGCAGCCGTTAAAAAAGGCTTGCACAAATGTGACAAATGAAAAGTATCCCGTACGCACCGCGGCATTGGACGGTTAACAAATTAAGAATGGGATGTTCAAGATTATGTAAAACGTGGTATTTTATATGATGGCTCGCTTTGGTTCGCAAACGCACGAGGAGACCCCGCTTCCATGGAAACTAACCAGCAGCCGCAGCCAGATGCAGACTCGCCGTCAAAGTCCGCCCACGAACGCTCTGCAGCAACTGTACTCGTTGTGGATGACGACAGCGGTGTCCGCCGACTATATGCCCACTACCTGCGCCGGCAGGGTTTTGAAGTGATTGCAGTCCGCACAGGCCGCGAAGCCCTCAACAAGGCCAAGAAGAAGCCGATGATAGGTGCTCTGCTCGACCTTGTCCTCCCCGATGGTACCGGCTATACCTTGTGCAGGAAGCTTCGAAGGCTCGAACAGTTCCGAAACACATTCGTAGTTATGATCTCCGGCACCCACAACCTCTCCGAGGAGGAGGCATTTCGTGCCGGTGCAGACGCGATAATCAAGAAGCCATTCTCCACATCGGACCTCGGGCGGATTCTGGCCAAAGGCATTGAAGGCACCCGCATGGGGAAGTTGAGCAAGCGCGAGTTCCAAAAAATGGGCGCCACGATACGTTGACCATCCCCGCACGCTCCGCTCGCGGGTTGAATGTGTAGCCCTGAAGGACCTCGCTTTACTGTCGGCGAACTAACTCCTGCTCTCCTTTTATTGTGGCGGCAGCACTATTATATTAAGGAGTGAAGGAAAGTGAGCTTGCGCCGCACGTTATTGTTCAGCGCTCTTACCCTGCTGATACTCTTTTCGGTCTGGAACACCCTCGCCCAGGAACGTGAGGCTGCGGAAAAAGCGGAAGTCACCGCCGCTGCCATCCGAATGGTCAACTCAGTCCTCACCCGCAACATCCAGGCATGCAAGGCATACACCGACTTCCCCGTGGTATTGATTGAAGGAATCTCCGGCCGGTCGGCAGTCGTGAAGGGAGATAACGTCGAAGAGCAACTCGACAAGTATTATGTCCCCAGCGGTCCTGAAGTGGAGGCACAGAAGGCCGAGGTTTTGCTGATGGGCAAGACTGCAAGCGTCCAGATAGAACTTGCCGTTCCCGAGGAGCTGGATGTGGGCCTGTCCAATCGTTGTGCCTTCTTGCTCGTCAAAAAGGGCGGAAAGTGGAAGGTCAAAGCCGTGGCGTACTATGGCTACTAATACTGCAACGATATTGACTCCGCCCGTCCTTCTGAGCGTCCGAAGAACGCGAAGAATCTCACCGCTCTCATATCGTTGTGCGCCTGACTACTGCGGCCAATGGAGGCGTCTATATGCGCACATATGGCCTACTGATGTTGCTGGTATTCGTTGCAGCGGCCTGCGGGGTCTGTGCAGACGACGCGAACGTCCTGCCCTTTCGCGTTGCAGCATTCGTCCGAACGAACACGCCCCCCGTCATTGATGGTGCCCTGGATGACCCTTGCTGGCAGCGTGCAGGGAAGCTGACGGGCTATCGTTTGCGCGGTGGTGCCGGTCCGGCGAAAGCGCAGACTACCGGCTACGCCCTCTTTGACGATACGAACATCTACCTCGCGTTTCGCTGCGAGGAGCCGCGTATGGACGGCCTGCTTGCGACGCTTAGCGGGAACGATGCACCGGTATGGCAGGATGACGATTTGGAGATTTTCCTCATCCCGCCCGACAGCGCGTTTCTGAAGAAGCACCCGTCTCAGGCGCGTTACTATCACCTCGGCGTCAATCCCGCCGGGGCCCGTTACGACGAGGTGGGATTAGAGGC
Organism: Candidatus Zipacnadia bacterium; assembly: GCA_029820875.1. The sequence goes on along the minus strand of JALGUK010000173.1, from coordinate 240 downwards.
CCCGACATCTTGGAACGGCACGTGGAAGGTGGCGACATCCCGCGGCCCGGACTGGTGGTCGGCCGAGCTGGCGATCCCCTTCGCTGACCTGGATACGGCTCCGGGAGATGACCAGGTGTGGGGGGTGAACTTTCACCGCGTCCGCCATCCGGAGAAGGAGTTCAGCAGTTGGTCTGAGGTCCCCCTTTCATTCCACGATGTCGGTCACTTCGGTCGTGCAATCTTCATGGATACTCCCCC
>JALGUK010000172.1 GCA_029820875.1 Candidatus Zipacnadia bacterium | reverse complement strand
GCTTTCCGCGTCGGCGTGTGCGGGATTAGCTGGACCGCCGGTTTCTGTATTCTGGCCATTCAGATACCCTCCGCAATCGAATGATTTACGCCAGTTTCTCCGCCCAGCCGTAGGCCCCTCCTGTACAGAGGCAACATCGGGCCAAGCGATGGCTCCCGGGCAGCGGCGCGAGCAGGCAATGGATTCGGACCATGTATCCCTGGACGCATAGACGACTTTCGTTGACACTGCAGAGCCTGTTGGGCTATACTAATTGCTTACAACCGCTGCCTATTCTCCAGACGACCCAGAGGATGATTCCTTGGACGACACCCACGCGAACCCGCAACTTACGGTCGTAGTGCCCGCATTCAACGAGGCGGACCGCATCGGCGACACCCTTGCCACGATTACACAATTCCTCAGCGAGCGGCAGGAACCTTTCGAGGTCATTGTCGTGGACGACGGGAGCACTGACGCAACGGTGCAAGTTGTGGAGGAAGCAGCCAGGAGGAATCCTGCGCTCCGGCTGCTCCGGAACCGTGGAAACCGCGGCAAGGGCTACAGCGTTCGCCGGGGAATGCTCGCAGGCCGCGGAAAACTGCTGTTGTTCTCGGACGCGGACCTTTCCGCGCCTATTGAGGAGCTCGTGAAGCTGGAGGCTGCAATTGGGGAGGGCCATGACATCGCAATCGGCTCCCGTGCGTTGGCGGAATCGGACCTGGAAATCCGCCAGCCGTGGTGGCGTGAAGGGATGGGCAAGGTCTTCGGCATGTTGATGCGCCTTCTGGCGCTGCCGGATATTCATGACAGTCAGTGCGGTTTCAAGCTCTTCGCGCGCGAAGCGGCGGAGACGGTATTTGCGCGCCAGAGCGTCGAGGGTTTCGCCTTCGACGTTGAAATCCTGCTTATCGCCCGCCTGCACGGCTTGAGCATCGCCGAGGTGCCAATCAGGTGGCGCCATGCCGCCCAAAGCAAGGTTCACCCGATCCGCTCCTCGCTGAGTATGTTGCTTGACTTGATTCGGATTCGACGCCGAGCGCGGCAAGGAGCTTACCTATAACCCGGATGCGCTCGGGCAGCCGTTACCTGCACTTCATGGCATAGCGATTGCCGGGAGGAAAAACGCGATGGTCGTGCGCCCCGACAGACCTGAGCGAATAACCAATGCGTAGAGCTACATTAGCAACGAGCACTACTCGCGCGATGACAATCGTGCTGATCGGCGCGCTCGCCGCCGTGGGCCTGTTTGCGCTTCGGCAGGCGGTGCGTAAGGGGTTGTTCAGCTCCGTCGGAGCGGTTTTGATTGCAGGAGGGACGCTGGCGTCTTTAAGCAATGCTTTCCTCGGCGTCATCATGCTGCTTGTGGTCTCGACATTCGATGGACTCATAAAGGGCATGTCCACATCGATGTTGGTGCTGATTGTCAAGGATTACTTCCTTGGGCTGTGCGTGGTGGCGTGGTTGGTGCGACGAGCTTTGCGTGAACCTTCGGAGGCGCTCTCACAACGCCTGACGGTCCCCGTGTTGCTGTTTGGCGCCTATGCACTGGCGCAGGTAGCTCATCCGAATTCGCCGAGCACCCTGACATCTCTTGCCGGAGTCCGGTCTTGGGTGCTGTGGCTGCCGTTGTTTATCATCGCTTATGACACTATCAATACGCGCCAACGTTTTGACTGGCTGCTTAACGTAATCGTAGCGCTTGCACTGATTATGGGAGTGTATGGCATCTTTCAGTACATATTCGGCTTTGAGCACCTCTTTGCGTTATCCGATCAGTTCCGGGCTTTTGCCCGGCGTTACGTGTGGACATCACCCGAGGGCATCACAAGCCCGCGTGTGTTCTCAACGACGGTGAGCGCGGGAACCTTCGGCTCGACCATGGCCATCTGCGGGCTCGTTGCTGTTGGGACGTTCTTTTACTGGCGCAGCCGCATGGCGCGGCTGTTCGCAGCGGGAACCGCTGCGGTTTGCCTTACAGCCATGGTATTGTCCGGGACGCGCTCGGCAGTCGTCGCCGCTGCATTCGGGGGTCTCGTGATGATCCTGATATCGCGTCGCACTCGCCTGACCCTGGCGGCCGCCGTGGTCGCTTTAATCGTCAGCCAGTGGGCTTTAAGCATGTCGGGAGGAATTCTCGGCGAACGAATGGCCACACTGTGGGAGAATAAATCATACACTATCGAGCGACCGACCTACCCCCTTCGACGTGGGCTTGCCGAGGCTCTCAAGCATCCATTGGGTGTTGGACCTGCCACAGGGGTCGGCGTCTCCGACCGTCTGCAAGGAGCTGTGGAGCGCAATAGACTGGGAATGATCGAAAATGAGTTCGGGCGCGCCTTCGCCGAGCTCGGGATACCCGGCGGGCTTCTTTTCGCTTATATGGTGTGGATGATGGTGGCCGAAACCTTGCGTGCCTGGCGGAAACTGCGCCTTGTGCACCTTAAGCTGCTATCCGCCGGACTGTTCGGGGCGACTACAGCGCAACTGTTGCTGTTGATGGTTGGTTCGGCTCTCTATGGTGCTCCGGCGGCTCCATTCCTTTGGTGTATCATAGCCGCGCAGTTGCGCCTGCCCCAGTTCGAGTCGGAGATGGACACCGTGCACGACATCCCGGAATCATCAATGGGCCGGGCGGAACAATCAGCAGCTACCATGTGAGTGGAAACCATGCACAGCAAAAGGTCAGCGATTCGGCTCGGCGTCTCGTTTGCGTTGCTGATATTGGCCGCTTACAACTATGCCCGCTACATTGGAGACAACCGGGTTTTTGTGCACATCAGTAGTCAGGTATGCGGCACAGACATGCCCGCGCAAGGCCGGCTGGACGCCTTGGTCGCGTGGGCTCGCAAGGATATTGCTCCGAGGCGTTCTGCGCCGTTTGTGCCGCCGTCTGCAAGTGTTCGGGTGCTGGAGAAGCTCTTTACCCCCTTCCCCAGGCGCGCTCTTAGTGGGCGTGTCCATTGCGGCAGCGCATCCAATTTGTTTTGCGCGGCCGCCGCTGCAGCAGGGCTTAAAACGCGCCTTGCGTTCTTGCACCAGGATGCCGACGTGACGGGCCGCTCACCCAGTCACGTGGTCGTCGAGTGCCTGCTGGATGGCCGATGGGTTGTAGTGGACCCGCTTTTTGGATTGCTCGTGCGACTGCCTGACGGAGAGCCTGTAACCGTGGAAGACCTTGACCGAAAACCGTGGCTTTTGGCATCCGCGGCACCCGACGATTACCCGCTGGACGTGTACAATTATCACTACGTCACCCGGGTCAACTGGCATTCGGTGCCCCTTGTGTTGCCCTTGGCATACAGGGCCCTGCACGCGTTGGTTGGCGACGCCGTAAACGAAATTGCACTTCCAGGAATCCGTCGCCGGCCGCGGCTTCAGCTTATGCTGCTTTCGCTGCTGGCGGCATTGCTATTGGCTGTGACTCCATCTGTGTGGGGGCGTTGGGCACTCTCGCGCCGCCTTACAAGAGAACGCGGGCACAAGGACACAGGCTTCACGCTCGCTTTCGTAGTGGAGGACGCTCACAGGCGGGGCGGAACCGAGCGAGTGGTCTTCGAATTAGCTCGACGACTCGCGGTGCGCCACAAGGTGCATATCTTTGCGCATTCGGTGGCTGGTGACCTGGCTGGGAGAGTTGTCTTCCATCCGCTCCGGCGTCCCCCGGGGCCTAGCTTTTCCCGCGTTCTGCTCTTTCCGGCGATGACGACCCTGGCTGTGCCGAGGCGGGCCTTCGACTTCGTCATCGGACAAGGGGCGAACTGTTTCGCCGCCAATGTGGTCATCTCTCATCAGTGTCGAGCCGCCCTCCGGGAACAGACGGCCCAGGTCCCACAGGTGGGGGTGACCGAGAGCTTGCCGCGCCGCGCGGCGCACTGGCTGCACGACGCGGCGGTTGTGCGATTGGAGCGCTGGATTTACCGCGACCCGTCCCGCCGCAGAATCATTGCCGTTTCCGAAGGGCTAAGGCATGAACTTAAACGCTTTTACGCCGACGAGCGTGGAGAAATCGCAGTGGTGCAGAACGGCGTGGACCTGGACGAGTTCACACCCGCCAACCGCGAGCGCTTCCGAGAGGCCGTTAGGCGTAAGCTCGGTGCGACCCCTGAAACGACGGTCCTGCTGTTTGTCGGCGGTGACTGGCCTCGCAAGGGTGTTGCATTTGCAATTTCAGCGCTTGCGCACCTGCAGGAGATGGACGTTCGGTTGGTTGTGGTCGGGAAAGGAGCAATCCCCGCTTACAGGGCGTTTGCGGAAGCGAACGGGGTGGGCGATCGTGTGGTGTTCGCTGGAGCGCAAGCCGATTGCCGGCCTGTCCTGCCGACCTACTATGAAGCCTTCTCGCTCGTGGTCCTGGAGGCTGCTGCGTCGGGTCTGCCGCTGCTGGTGACGCGTGTAAACGGCGCCGTGGAAGTGATTCAGGACGGGAAAAACGGGCACTTCATCGAACAGGAGGGTGTCAACATCGCCCGCAAAGTGCGCAAGATTATATCCTCCGGGCGACTGGAGGAGATGTCGAATGCAGCAAGAGAGACCGCCGGACATTTCACGTGGAACCGCATGGCTGACCGCATAGAGGAAGAGCTTAGAAAGCTCGTGGAGCAAACCTCGTGAAGGGAAACCATAACGACCTCGATGGGGCCGAGCCCGCCATCCAGCCGGAGCAACCTGCTCAGACGCCGACTGCTCGGACCGGTATAGCCGCGGGCGTGGTGTTCGTTTCCGCTTCAGCCTACATCAGCATGGCGCTCTCACTGGTCCGCGGGGTGCTGGTCGCCAACGCGATAGGAAAAGTAGGACAGGGCATCCTGCGGCTGGTCGGCATCCTTGCAATGTACGGGACCAACTCTCACGTCGGCTTGCTACACGGGATGAACAAACGCATGCCGTTTCTGCTCGGGCGGGGAGACGAACGAGGCGCCCGGCATGCATCTGATGTGGGATTTACGGCCATCATGTCGCTTGCGGCCGTGGGCGGAGCCGGACTGCTGGGGTATCTGCTCATCTGGGGGCACTACTACGGAACGGACACCCGCTTCGGGCTGATAATCGCCGGCACGCTGATTCTTCTCACCCAGCTTACGACTATCTACCAGTCCTTGATGCGCAGTTACGGCGCTTTCCACCTGCTTGGGTTGACCGGTATTGTCTATGCGGTTCTTGACCTTGTTTTGATGGTCACTCTGGCCAAACTCCTTGCCACCCCGGGCGCACTGATGGGGCTTGCAGGTCGAACGGCGCTCAGCGTCATCCTCATGGCGCTTGTAACCCGCTACCGCTTCACCCTGCGCGTGGACTGGCAGGAGTTGCTGGTGCTTTTCCGAGTGGGTTTTCCGCTTTTTCTGCTCGTGTTCGCCGATCAATTCCTGCGGACCGCCGACAGCCTCGCTGTGGTTAAGATATTGCGCAGCGAAGCCCTGGGTCTGTATGCAGTGGGGGGGATGGTGGCAATGTTGATTTACAATGTGCCCAATGCCGCCGCCTATGTGATGTTCCCCCACCTGATGGAGAAGATGGGCCGCGAGAACGATGTGCAGGCGATGCGCAGGGATGTTCTTATCCCCACGGCGGCTTTCTCCTATGTGATGCCCTTTGTAGGCGGTCTGATGTGCATCGCCACACCGGCGGCGGTCGCGACTGTGCTCAAGCCCGAATACCTTGGTGCGCTCCCTGCGGCCCAGATCCAGGTCATGGGGGCCGCCCTGTTATCGTTACCGGTCATCAGCGAGAACTTCCTGGTAGCCGTGGAGCGGCAGACCTGGCTTGCCGTCGTCAAGGTGGCCTGTGCCATCGGCGTTGGATTACTGAGCCTAGGAGCGCTCGCCCTGGACCTGAACATAGCGGGGGCCGCTGTAGGAGCGGCTGCTGCTTATCTAATTTTCACGGTCATCATCCTGACCTGGTCCTTCCGCTGGTTTTACAGGGGAGCCAGGGAGCTTGCTCGTGCGGTGGCAGGCACCCTTGCTCCCTATGCCTACTGCCTGGGGGCGATATGGATTGCGCTCCGCCTCACAGGAGCGGTCGTGGCGGCCGGGAGCACGTCAATTCCATGGGCGACCATCGGCTGCGGCACGTTCACACTGATTTACTTGCCTCTTCTGGTGTACGCGGACCGTCGCGTGGCGCTTTCGGCCCGAATCCGCGGCTGGCTCGCGAAGCGAAGGAATCCGTGAAGTAACGACAGTTCATGGTCCGAGGATGCGATGGAATATGCCGCGCGTTTCTGTCGTCATACCCGCTTACAACGCCGAGGCGTTCATCGCCGAGGCCATCGAGAGCGTCCTTGAGCAGACGTTTCGGGACTTCGAGCTTATCGTAGTCAACGACGGCTCGACCGATTCGACCGGCGAGATAATCGAGCGCTACAGCGAGCGGGTTCGATGTATTCACCAGCAGAACCGAGGGCCTTCGGAGGCGCGCAACCGCGGCATAAGAGAGACAGACTCGGAGTTCGTCGCATTTCTGGATGCCGATGACACCTGGCGGGCCGACAAGCTCCAAAAGCAAGTCGCCACAGCCCAGGGAGAACCGGAGCTGGGCTTGGTCTACTCCGATGCCGTCCTTATTGACCAGGAGGGAACTCCAATCGGCGCATTCCGCAGGCGGCCGCCNGTGCGGCGCGAATGTTTTCAGAGGGTCGGTATGTTCCATCCGGAGCCTACAGGGTGCGAGGACTGGCACATGTGGATACGTATCGCCTCCGCCTATAAGCTCGCGCATATCCCCGAGCCTCTTTGCAACTATCGGTCTCACACAGCAAGCATGGCCCACAACCCGGAGCTTATGTGCCACGGTATGGTCCGCGCACTGGACCTCGTGTTTGCCGAGCCCGCGATACGCTCACGCACCGAACACATAAAGAACAAGGCTTACGCCCGGGCCAGACTGAACTGCGGAATCGGGTACTTCCGCGCAGGCCGGATGGCCGAGGCGAGAAGACACCTTTTGGCGGCTATCCGGCTCAACCCGGCAATCGTGCTTGAGGCGGCGCTTATCGGCACCTTCATTAAGAGCCTGCTCGGCGCAAGGGGAGCCGAGTATGGCAGGTCGCTGAAAAGACTGCTGGGCCGCATCTTGCGTGGCAGGGATTAGCGCGGCGGGGATATCGGAACAAATTCAGCTCCCGACTCCGCTCCCGTCCCTGGTCGCTCTGCTCAGGTGCCCCGTCTGCAAGTCCCAGGTGACAGCCGACGCCGGGCAAGCTACTCTCACCTGCGGCTCGTGCCACAGAGAATATCATATGATAGACGACATCCCCCAGATGATTCCCCATGAGGCATGACCCTGTTGAAGTGGAACGATTAGTGGAACGATTTGTGCAGGGCAAGCGCCCTCCGTCCGAGAATGGTCAGCCATTACAACCCGGGACGGAGGGCACATCATGAAGATGGACAGGCGGCACTGGCTCAAAGGCGTCACAACAGGCGCCGCGCGGGATGGTGCAACCTCGCGATTGACTTCTCCGGACTCCTGCCTTTGGCTTTGGACGAAAGCTCCGACGGCGCCGCCTGCGAATTCTACGTGGGAAGCGACCCCGCGAAGCTTAGCAATCCCTCCGTGAACCTGCGGGTCTACTTCCGCGGCCTGGACGAAGGGGATGAGGTTTCCCTGCTTCTCAACGGGCACCCGGTGGGCGTGGTCCGCGGGGGCGATGGACCCTACAAGGACATCGCCGTCCAGCCGGGGCAGTTGCGTTACCGCAGGAATCGCCTGCGGGTCAAGTTCAGGCGCGGCCGTTCCGCCGCTCAAAAGCCGGCTGAGCTTGTGCACCTGGAGCTTACCGTCCAGCCGACAGGTGCCGAGGGGGACTCACAGTGAAAGGTCTGATTGCAATTATCTTCATTTCAGGAATCGCAATTGTCTTCGGCTGCATGGGCCGGGCACAACCTGCCGAAGGGGCCCCGGCGTTCGCCAGGCAGCTCAGCAGCTACAAGAATGACGACGGCACGGCTCCGAACGGCCTTGACGACGGGCGGGACGACACGACCGCCCTTCGCAAGGCGCTCGCGGCCGGGCCGGGCGTGGTCTATGTAGGCCCGGGTTTTTACCGGTGGGGCGATGTCAGTATCCCTGCCGGCGTGGCCGTAGTCGGAGCGGGCCGCGGCACCATCGTCCGCTCCAGTGGGCCTGCTTGGATTTTCGTCCAGCAGAACGTCCCCGATTGGGCAATCCGGGACATGGTGCTTGACGGCGAGGCTCAAGGTGACTGGCATGAACGCGAGGACGCCGGGCGCTGCGGCGTCTTCGTCGACGGCTGCTGGGGGTATGAGATCGTCGGCGTAGCCTTCCGCAACTTCAACGGAGCGGGGCTGCAACTTGCCCATACCAACCTGGAAAACTC
>JALGUK010000004.1 GCA_029820875.1 Candidatus Zipacnadia bacterium | reverse complement strand
GCCCGGTCCACGTACTCGTCGAGGTTGACGAGGTCCTTGGTGTTTTCCCAGACCCACAGGTTGACCACATCAACCAGCGGCAGATAGGGTGTCCAGAAGTCGGCGTCCAGCTCGTGTGAATATACGACGGTCCACAGCTTCAAGTCCGGCTGGCCCTCCGTCAGAGCGGCTCGCACCTGGGCCAACTCCGCGGGGCCGTCAGGGTGGCTCTTGATGATGCCTGCGAAGTCGTCGAGGTATGCGCCGGTGATGTTGGGAAACCTTCGGGCGAGGCGATTGAGCTTTTGGGCCTCCCTGAGCATCGTCCCGGGCCGTCCCTCGCGCCCGCACTTGTAGCCTCCGTCATCCGTGTAGACGAACTTCCATTTAATGATGTCGCAGACAACCTCATCCAGGTGGCTCATCTTCTGGAGGGCCATCTCGGTGTTTGGATGAAAGAGAAATGTTGCCTTGCTCAGCCCGAAGAAGTTGCACCCTTCTCCGACGCCGAAGATGGAGGGCGGTACTCCCGGGTCCACGCCCTGCCCTTCCCATACCCAACCAACGTCACGTAGCAACATTCGCCTCAGTCCCTATACGTGTTATGTGCGCCGGGCCTTCAGCTCAGCAAGCTGCTTCTGCTCATGTTCATGAATCTTCTCGGCTTCTTCGAGGGTCGGTTCTATCATATCTTGAGGAATGACCACTACGCCATCTCCATCGCCGAAGACGAGGTCGCCCGACATGACCACTACTCCCCCGCAAGTAATCGGCACTCGTATTTCGTCCCACTGGCGCAGCGCACCGGAATACGGTGTTATTGAACGCGCAAAGACCGGGAAGCCGCACTCCTGGATACCGTCCACATCGCGCACTGCGCCGTCTATGACCAGTCCGGCAAGCCCCATGTTAGAGGCTTTGTTGGAGTAAATCTCGCCGAAGTGGATGCTCTGTTCGTACCCTTGCGCGTCCACCACAAACATCTCTCCCGGCTCGGCGACCTCGAACATGTTATCGATACAGGTTGTGCCGAACGGCGCTCTACCTGTCAATGCCGGTCCGATGGCTTTGGCGCCATTCCAGACCGGCTTAATCTTGGGGTCCATGACAGTGCTTCGATGGCCGAGGTTGCGAATAGCATCACTAACTTGTGATGTACCCAGCCTTAGAAAGCGTTCAATAATGTCCTCCACTGGACGCGCCCCCTATTTGGAATGACTTATGTTGATTACTTCACAGCGCCTAAGCCTTTCGACGTACGAATTCGCTCGAACGACCGCACATCCCTCTGTTGACGGCGTGGTGCCGAATGTGAGATATGGAAAGGTAACATTGCATGCAGGGAGGAATTGTCGGTTCTATGGCGTAAACTCCCAGTGCTTCTGGCACAAGCAAGCCGCATTAAAACAACGCTTGACAAAAAAACCGTAGTCGGCCCATACTTGTATACTATTTTGAGGATAATGTAACAGATGCAATCGAGACCCCGTCCTTTTGACCTCACCGATTACTTCCGAATCATCCGAAAGCGCAGCGGGATAGTCGTCCTTATTGTGCTTTCGGCCATCATCACAGGCATGGTGTTCAGCACATTTGCGCCGAAGAGGTACAAAGCCACCAGCACCGTTATGGTTGCAACGACGCCCAGTCAGGTGATCTTTTGGGGCCCGGGCAGTGGGAACCAGAGGATGCCCACCAGGATATCGTTGGAAACGCAGGCCAGACTCGTCACGACCACGGCGGTGGCGGAGAAGGCGGCTCAATGGCTTCGCGATCCGGAAAAATGTGACGAACCAATACCTGGAGTGTCCCCGCACGAGATAGTAAGGACCCTGTCGGTCAATACCCAACCGCCCGACCTGGTCATCATTTCATCTACTACTGTGGAGGACCCTAACAAGGCGAAGCTATACGCGCTGGCTGCGGCTGAGGGATTGGTTGCGTACAGCAAGGAAAACGCTACCGAGGAAGTAGCGCTCGCCCGTCAGTTCCTACAGGAGCAAGTGGAAAACGCTCGCAAAGAGCTCGACGCAAAGATGAGGACTCTCGCGAAATATCAGGAGCGCTCCGGTGTAGTTGATGCCCGGACCGAAACACAGGATATCATTACCGGGCTGTCTACGTTCGAACAGGCGCGTGACGAGGCCATCGCCAACGCGCGGGAACACGAGTCACTCGCCGCTGCGCTGAGGCAGCGACTGGCCCGCGAGAAACCGATGCTTCCAAGTAAGGCATTGGTTGACAATCCCGAGTACGATCAATTGCAGAGGGAGTTAGCGAGAAAGCAAGTTGCTTTGATTGAGGCTCTCAGTAAGTACACGTCTAACCACCCGATGGTGGTAAACCTTCAAGCTGACGTGAATGCGCTCAAGAGCGCGCTTCAAAAGTTCGAAAGCCCGATGGTGGAGCGTGAGACACTTCGCGATAATCCTCTGTTCCAGGAACTGCAATCCAGGATTGTCGAGGAACAAGTGGCGGCCGCGGGGGCCCGTGCACGCCTCGCCGCTCTGGATAAGGCCGTTGAACGCCAGTTGGCGAGGAAGAAGCGTCTTCCTAAGGAGCAACTCGAGTTAGGCATGTTAGAAGAAGAACTCGAGGTTGCGCGGGAAACGTATCGCAGTCTCCTGCAGCGTCTCAAGCAGGTCGAGGTGGAGCAAGCGAGCAAGAGGAGTCCGGCGAGGGTGGTTGACCGCCCTGCGATGGGGGCCAATGTAAGCTTAAGCCCCCGTGCGACGTTGGTGTTTTCATTCGTTCTGGGGGTTATCATTGCGATCGGCGTCGTCCTGGTGCTTGAGTTTACTGACACCGCTATTCGAGATGCCGATGACATTACCCGCGAGACGGGCATTCCGGTTCTTGGAATCATACCATTTCGCCGCGAAGGATATGCCGGACTGATCATACAGCAGGATGAGCCCAGCGCAAATGACATCTATAAGGGGCGCCATTATGCCGCCCATGCAGGGGAGGCTTACCGTACCCTTCGCTCTAACATCAAGTTCGTCACGACTGATGAGCCTGTTCAAACGCTTTTGATTACCAGCGCTGGTGTGGGCGAGGGGAAGTCGGTTACGGCGGCTAATCTCGCCATTGTTATGGCACAAGCCGGGCATACAGTTCTGCTTGTAGATACGGACCTGCGACGTCCCCGCCTCTACGCGTACTTTAATGTTGGCGAACGGGACACTCCCGGACTGACAGCGGTGCTCGGGGGGTACAGGACTCTTGACGAGGTGATGTTGACGCCTGACAAGGAGAGACTACCCACCCTCCGCCTTGTGACAAGCGGCGCGATACCGCCCAATCCCGCTGAATTGCTCGCGTCGGACCAAATGTCCGAGCTTCTCGTACAAATGAAACAAAAGGCGGACTATGTCATACTGGATTCACCGCCTGCTATGATGCTTACAGACGCAGCCGTTCTTGCTGCGCGGGTGGACGGTGTTATTCTTCTCGTAGAAGCCGGGAAGGTGCCGAAGGCGGTCTTCGCTGACATGTGCGGGGTCATTCAGCGGGCGCGTGGTCGAATCATCGGTGCGGTTATCAACAAACGCAAGTACCAGGCAGGAGACTACTATTACTACTACTATTATTACGAGGACACTGGTGCCCCGACATCGCCACCGGTCGAAGATTCAAAGGGCCATGCAGACAATCAAGCCGAATAGCCACACCTTGTTGATTTTGCGCACCTCTAACTGCACAAAAACCTATCAATAGGCGCGCGTTAGCACGTTTCCCCCGGCGAAATGTCCCCACTGGCGGGCTTATGCAACTTTGATAGCTGCGTGGCGAAGAGCGCGGCCAGCCAAAGCAACGCATCCTCGCTCGGGGTGATATGCGAGTTTGCCGTTCACCATGACCCATTTAATCCCTCGAGGCACTGCATGTGGCGTCTCGTAGGTTGCCTCATCGGAGATTGCAGCCGGGTCGAACAGTACCAGGTCGGCGAATGCTCCCTCAACAATACGCCCGCGGTCTTTGATACCAAGACGGTCAGCAGGCGCAGATGTCATCTTTCTTATGGCTTCTCCCAGTGAAAGACGCCCGGTCTCGCGAACCATTGTTTGAATCGTTCGTGGAAATGTGCCGTAGCTGCGAGGGTGACAAACGCCTTGCCCAAATGTTTGCACGCCTGCGTCTGTGGCGATCATAACACGAGGATGGCATACCAGTTGGAAGACATCCGTCTCGTCCATCGCGAAGAATATCGTTGACGAAGAGCGGGAATGCACGACAATAGAGAGCGCAGCCTCGGCCGGTGGGAGGGCCATCTTTCGGGCAATATCATCCAGGCGCCTTCCCTCCAGGCCGGTATCCCAGTCACATTGTGCGAGAAGTGCTGCGCTCGGGCCGCCGAGGTCGTCTAATGTTTCCTCAATTTCGCTCAATGCTTGAATGCGAAGACTCCGCGGGAGGCCGTTGTAGTGTTGGGAGACGTCAGCGAGCGTTTGCGGTGTCATGAGGTTGGCGATTGTAGAGAAAGCGGCGGTATAAGGATAAGCGTCGCATGTGACGTCAAGACCTCTGTGAACAGCACGCTCGATAACATCAATGACTTCGGTGCTCTTGCCCCAGACTGAGCGCCCCAGACACTTCACATGAGAAATCTCCACCGGCAAGCCAGCCGTCTCTCCAATGGTCAGCGCCTCATCTATCGCGTCAAAGAGCCTCTGCCCCTCACTACGAATATGGCTGGCATATATCCCGCCTGCAGACGCAGCTTGCCTTGCTAATGCGATAATCTCCTCGGTTTGCGCGTGTGCCCCAGGCAGGTATACAAGCCCCGTCGATAGGCCGAAGGCCCCTTCGGAAAACGCGTGTCGGACCTCTTTTTTCATTGCGGCAAGCTCCGCAGATGTCGGTGCCCGAGCCGCCCTGCCCATGCACGTAGCGCGTACGGTGCCATGCCCAACCAGCGTTCCGAAATTGACTGCTGTGCCCTTACGTTGCACGTTGTGTAAATATTCGGCCACGGGTAGTATCGAACCGCCGCAGTTGCCGACGATGATGGTGGTCACGCCCTGCGCGATAAAGTTGAAGGCCTCCGGACGCTTGAGCAGTCCACCCGCTGCGCTATGGTCGGCATGGTTGTGGATGTCAATAAAACCCGGCGCCAGCACCAGTCCTTTGGCATCAAGCGTCTCGCGGGTATCGCCGGGGCAAGGCCCTACTGCAACAATCCGATCGCCGCAGATTCCAACGTCCCCAACGAACGGTTCGGCGCCGCTACCGTCTATAATCGAAGCATTCCGCACCACGATGTCATACAAACGTATTGACCTCCCAGCCGAATGAAACAAAGTGCCGGATAGTTCCAGGCGATGCTTAATTCCTCCTCTTGAGTTTGGTTGGGTGTATTGCTCCGGCAGACGGGCTAATCGAATTGTGGTATAATTCAACCGGTGAAATTTATGATTGACGTTCATGTCCACTTGCTTGCTGGCCTCGATGACGGGCCGAGCACCATGGAGGAATCGGTGGCCCTGGCACGTCTGTTGGTCCAGCAGGGTGTTACGACGGCGGTGGCGACGGTTCACAACTACGAGGGGGCCTATGAGGCCCCCGCCGATGCCATCCGTCGCGCAGCAAATGACCTACAAACCGTACTTGACGACATGCAAGTCCCTTTGAAAATCGTGCCGGCGATGGAGATACAACTGCGCGAAGGAGTCCCTGACAAACTTCGCCAGGGAAAGCTGATGACGATAGGGGACCGAGGTGCATTTGTCCTTGTGGAACTGCCGTTTCATGACATCTCGATGAACGTTACGGATATCCTTTTCCGAATACAGGTGACGGGCGTGCGGTGCATTCTTGCACACCCCGAGCGGAACGCGCGGATTCTTGAAGACATAGGCATCGTCGAGGACCTCGTCGAACGCGGTTGCAGAATGCAAATCAACGCGGAAAGTTTGGTCGAAGGAAGTGGCCGCCGCACGTTCAAGTTCGTACGAACAATGTTGAGGCGGGGCCTGGTCACGTTCATAGCCTCTGATGCCCACTCTGTTTTAGAGCGGCCCCCAATGCTCTCGGAGGCGCTGGCGACAGCGCGAAAAATCGTGGGTGCCGAGGCGGCGCAAGCTCTTGTGGAGGCGAATCCGGCACGGATGCTCCAGGCGCGCCCGCTTTGACACCGTTATCGCCATACCCGGACGCGGCTGTGTTTGAAGGAAACATGCCCCCTGGCGGCGAATCCCGACAGGAGACCTTTGCACGATGTCAAAAGCGCCTTTCAGCGGCTTACAATCGCCTGTAAGGGCTACCCGGGGCACTGCTTCAGGTGCAACGAAGTAGGTTCTAATGACTATCATTGATGCTCACATCCACTGCGGCAATAATCCGAGGACAAAATACTACTCGGAGAACGAGCTTCTTCAGGATCTGGCTGCCGCCGGCGCTGTCGGGGCGGTCATTTTTGCATTCCCCGAAGATATTTACCGGATTGACGACTCGCCTGAGGCGCGTATGCGCGCAAATCAGTACTGCTTGGAAGTGGCCGAGCGGAATCCTGGAATCATTCCGTTCTATTTCGTCTGGAACGACTACATCATTCCCGACAACATTGACAAGTACCGGGGAATCAAATGGCATCGCCATTCCGATGAGCCACGCTATGATTACAGTGCGCCGGAGTGCAGGGAAATCCTGCAGGAGATCCAGCGCCTTCACCTGCCAGTGGTCCTGGAAGAGGAGTTTGAGATGACCGCTGACTTCATAAAGCGCAATCCACATCTGATGGTCATTATTCCTCATATGGGCAATCTTAACGGCGGGTACGAGCGTATGGACGCCTTTTTCGACAATCCCAACGTTTTCTTTGACACATCTGTTGCTTCCATCAAGGCGATTTCCCGGACTCTGAACGCTGTCGGGCCGGAGCGAGTTATCTTCGGGTCGGACGTTTCGGGCACAAGTGAGCCGTTTTTCAATTTCCCCGAGGTGGAATTAGCGAAACTGAGCAAGCTCAAACTCTCTGACAGGGAACTTGAGTTGATACTCGGGGGAAACATCCTGCGGCTTACGGGAATTGCGGCTGAAATGTAATCTTCGGCAAGGGGGTGAGTCAGGTGCTGCCCGGGCAACGTGACGTGATTATCTACAGGAACGAGCACGCTTACTGCGCATGGCCGGACATAAAAATGCTTTCGGCGGATGAGTGGGTAGTCGCGTTTTGTGAGGCAATGCGGCGCCCCGAGGTTACGCATCAGGACCCGACCGCGCACAATGTACTAATCCGTTCCACAGATGGCGGAGAAACATGGGACCGGTACCCTCTGGTCGTGCCGAGCTATGATTTCTGGGGGATGGATGACCCCGGTCTTACGCTCCTTTCCAACGGTGACTTGGTGCTTAGCGCCTACAGACACGCATATCGTTCTCGCGAAGAGGTGGACCGCGAAAACCTACGCCAGTACCGGCCGGTAGGCTCGTTCCCCTGGGCGCAGGCATACAACGGCACGTTCGTACATCGCTCGGAAGACGGCGGGAGAACCTGGCCGCATACTTCCAGGGTTGATGTCTCTCCATTCGACTGTGGCTGCACGCTCCGCCCGATGGTGGAGCTGCCGACCCGGGAGTTGCTCCTGGCTTGCTACGACGAGACACGGAATCCATGTCCATCCTTCGTCGTCCGGTCGGAAGACAAGGGGACCACATGGGGAACGGCGACTATCGTGGCTGAGGACGAGGAGATTGGGTTTTTCGAGCCAGCTATCCACCGTTTAGCGGACGGGCGGATAATTGCGCTTCTTCGCACCCACGAGCCGGGAGGTTACTTTCTATATCAATGTGAATCGGAGGACGACGGCCACACATGGACGCGCCCGCGGCAAACTCCCATCTGGGGCTACCCCGCTCACATTCTCACACTGCGTGACGGTCGTGTGCTTTGTACTTATGGATATCGGAGGAACCCCTTCGGCATTCGCGCCTGCTTGAGTGCCGACGGCGGGCTGACCTGGGACATCGAGCACGAGCTTGTCATCAGGGCGGACTTCCCCGACGGCGACCTGGGTTACCCGACAGCGGTGCAACTCGAGGACGGAACTGTCTTTGTGGTGTACTATGGTAAGGAACGCGGTGTGACATGTATCCAAGGCAGCTACATTCGCGTCTGAGCACATCAGTTGACATAAGCCCGACACACGAATACAATGCTTCCGTTGATGTGTTGACGGTGAATCAAAAAGGCATCTACCATGCGTGCGGTTGTTCAAAGAGTATCACAGGCTCAAGTCAGTGTAGATGGGCAAATTATTGCCGAAATTGGTCGAGGGGTGCTCGTTCTGTTGGGGGTGGCGCGGGACGACGACGAGGAGGCGGCGGAATATCTGGCCGGCAAGGTGGTCGGCCTTCGCATCTTCGAAGATGAAAGTGGGAGGATGAATTTTTCTCTGCGGGACGTGGCAGGAGAGGCGCTGGTTGTGCCGAACTTTACACTGTACGGCGATTGCGCTAAGGGCCGGCGGCCAAGTTTTACCCGCGCCGCAGGCCCCGAACACGCAAAAGCGCTTTTCGAGAAGTTCTGCAACCTTCTGCAAGGGCGGAAAGTGCCGACAACACGCGGCGTTTTCGGTGCCCACATGGAGGTAGGGTTGGTCAATGACGGCCCTGTCACATTGATCATCAACGCCCGGGAGAATACAGTTGTTAAATGAGATATCTTCCAGGACCGAGGCGATGTGGTTTCAGTGAGCTTCGATATTCGTGAGGAATTGCGGGAAGATGAACTGGACACCCCCCGATACCGGCGTCTACTCGGCGACATCTGTGCTGAGGATGACCGCTTAGGGGAGGCAATCCATCAGTATAAGAAGGCAGTGGCGTTGGATGAACGCGACGCCGAATCTCATACGCGCTTGGCTGACGCCTATTTTGCGGGCGAGATGCACCGCAAGGCTTATCGCGCTCACCTGAGAGCTGTGAAAGCCAATCCACGCCATCATGGAGCGCGGTTCGCACTGGCGGAGTTCCTCCGTAGTATGGGGAAGCTGAAACCCGCCATCCAGGAATACGAACTGGCATGTAAATTAGCGCCTCAACGTGCATACTATCGGTTCCGGCTTGCCGAGGCGTTCATCGAGGCGGGACAGGTCGAAAAAGGAATTGCAGCTCTCGAAGCTGCGATTGATTTGGCTCCGGATGATGGATTCTACCATTATAAGATGGGTAAACTATACTTTTCCCTGGACGAAACGGGCCCTGCAATCGCAGCGCTGCAACAAGCCATCTATTACGCTCCCTGCGAAGATCTGTACCATGTCTGGCTGGGGATTGCATGTCTGAGGGCTGGATACTGGCATGAAGCAGTCAAAGCCCTGCAGAGGACTGTCCGAATCCGCCCGCGGAATGCCTGCTATCATTATCTGCTGGCACATGCTTACTCTCAGACGGGGGAACAGCAACTTGCCGCGAGGCACTTCGCGCGTGCTGGATGTTTGGATTACTACGACCGTGAATACGTTGCCCGTGCTATGGCAAACGCTGGGCAGGCGGTGTCAGGATGAGGCTCGCAAAGTGGATGGTGGTCGTTGGTGGAAGTACTTGGTGGAGCGGAGCGGAGTCGAACCGCCGACCTCCTCCGTGCGAGGGAGGCGCTCTCCCATCTGAGCTACCGCCCCACCCAACACAACGCTATTATATATTGCGTCGGTCCTCGTTGTCAACCGGAGTTCCGCCGCGCCGGCCGGAGTGAGTGTGGAATGCGCAAGATTATGATTGTAGATGATGACGCCGAGATAGCCAATTTAGTCGAAGCCACGCTAACAAGAGACGACTACGAAATCATCAAGGCATACAACGGCGATGAAGCCGTCATTCAGGCCAAGGCTGAACAGCCGGATTTAATCCTGATGGATGTGGTGATGCCGAAAAAAGACGGTTATACCGCGTGTCGGCATATACGTTCCAATCCCGCTACCAAACATATCAAAATAGTTATGCTGACGTCCATGGGAGGACATGAGCAGATACGGAAAGGGTTTGAGGCAGGAGCAGACGGATATATGATTAAGCCGTTCTCGCCGGTTGCCCTCATCTCAAAGGTCTCGGAAATGCTCGGCGATGAGACCGTTCAAAACGAATGATACGCGGATTACGGCCGGCCAGAAGTTCTCTGTTAGTCACGGCTCGGTCGCCTTACAGCCAACGTCTGCACATCGGAGTACCCCATTATGTTGTGTGATTTTCACACCCACACGTTCCTCAGCGATGGTGTTTTGCTCCCGATCGAACTGATTCGCCGCGCTCACGTCAAGGGATATGACGCTATCGGAATCTCGGACCATGCCAGCGCGAGCAATCTGGAGGTTGTGCTGGAGCAAGTCATTCGCGACTGCGAGCTGGCCAACAAGCACTGGCCCATCACGGCAATCCCCGGCGTCGAACTGACGCACATACCGCCCGCATCGGTGTCAATGCTTGCCGCACAGGCCAAGGCTGCCGGCGCGCGTTATGTGCTCGTGCACGGAGAATCCCCGGTAGAGCCGGTAGAGCCTGGTACAAACCGGGCTGCGGTTGAATGCCCGGACGTGGATTGTCTGTGCCATCCGGGTCTGATTACCGAGGATGAGGCAAGCGCGGCGCGTGAGAACGGCGTTTTCCTCGAGATCTCCGCACGCAAGGGGCACTCGCTTGCCAACGGTCATGTCGCACGCGTAGCCGCGCAGACGGGAGCCAGCTTGCTGCTGGGTAGTGACGCCCACGCGCCAGAGGACCTGCTGACACGTGAGTTCGCCTTCCACGTTCTGCGTTGCGCAGGCCTCTCGGGGGATGATGCCAACCGGGTCATGCAGGAATCAGCGGCACAGATGCTGCAAAGGGCAGGGGCGGCAATATAGGGGGAGTGCGGCGAGATGCGGCAAGTGGCAATTTCTGCCATCCTGGTGGTTGCTCTGACCCTCTCGGTTGTAACCGGCTGTCGTCAAGCGCCCGAGAGCGAGTCATCTGCTGCTGAGCCGACGGCAGGCAGCGGTAAGGTCACTATCCGCTATACCGAAGTTGAAGGCATAGGCACCCCGACGACTCAAAAACTGATTGCCCGATTCAATAAGGAACATCCGAACATTTTCGTCAAGTTCGAGCCGGTGTCCGGCCAAGGGTTCTTCGACAAAATGAAGATGATGTGCGCTGCTAACAGCGCTCCGGATTGCTGGCGCTTCGACGACGAGCCCCTTCACTACCTGCGGGCCAAGGGCGCATTCATGGACCTGCAACCGTTTATTGACCGCGATAAACTGGACCTTGAGGACTTCCCCAAGGTATGTGTGGACCTCTTTCGCTGGGAGGGCCACCTGTACGCCCTCCCCATGGATGGTGTGCCGGAGGTGATGTTTTACAACAGGGACCTCTTCGACGCTGCTGAGCTGCCCTATCCCGATGAATCCTGGACGTGGGACACCTTTCTTGACGCGGCGAAGAAGCTGACCAGGGACACCAACGGAGACGGGAGGCCGGACCAATACGGCTTCATGTGCGCGACGGGCTGGTGGGTTCAATGGCTCCCATGGATATGGATGGTCGGCGGTCGTGTCCTCAACGACGACCATACTGAGTGCCTCCTGGACAGCCCGGAGGCTATCCGGGGCATCACTTTCTATGCGGATCTGATGCTCAAGCACCATGTGGCGCCCTCAGTTCGTGAGGGCCAGGCGGACGGGATGGCGTGGTACGACTGGTTTGCAACAGACCGCATCGCGATGTACTGCCAGGTGGGGGCCGCGCTCTTCACCTTCCGCGAGTACAAGACCCTCAACTGGGACATGGCGTTCCTGCCGAAGGGGCCGAAGGGCCGGGTGACCCGTTATACTGGAAGCCCTCTTGTAATGTATGCCAAGACGCAACACCCTGAAGAAACCTGGACATTTATGAAGTACATCAGCAGCAAAGAGGTCGAGGCCGAGCTGGTACCCGAGTTCAGGCTTCCGTTACGCAAGAGCATCGCGGCCACGAACCTGTGGCTTGACCCGAAGACACCTTGGAACGAGAAGATCGTGAGCGACTCGATGGCATTTGCCCGGCCGCAGCCACTCATCCCCGAGTACGATGAGATGGGGACACTGATTCAAGAGGAAATTGACGCGATGCTGATTAAGGGCCAATCCCCCGCCGAGTCCGCAAGAAAAATGAAGCAGAAGGTAGACGCCCTGCTCAAGCGGGGAATTTGACCGGAAAAGGTGTCACGGTCGGCCACACCCGGGGCCCTTCGCGGTGCTCCGACGCACTTTTTCAGACTGTTCGGCCCGGGCCTTTTCCGTGTTCGCCTTGGATATAAAGCAAATCCCTAAGATATGCCAAACAATGTTGCGCCATGTAGCACGTTCCCAAATGCGATACGGCAGCTATAGCGGTACGGACGCTGAGCAAACAGCCTTGACGCAGGTCGCGTAAACGGTATAATGCTTTACCGTGGTCTTTGCTTCGTCAGCTCGTCGGCCGGAGAGGGTTCGATGGCGCAATATGTTAAGCGGACATACCGCGATAAGGTGTCCGATGCTGACCTGACATCTTTCACCGTGAGAGTGAGCGAGAGCGACCTTTTTGTTCGCGCTCAGTCCGATCTGGCGAACGTGGCAAAGGCGACTCTCCAGGAGGCTCGGAGTGATATTGAGCGCTGGATTGATACCCATCCGACCTTCGCAACAAGTTTAGAGCCAATCCCAGTCAGCTCCGATGCTCCGCCAATCGTCCAGCGGATGTGCGAGGCTGGCGTTGCCGCTAATGTGGGTCCCATGGCTGCGGTGGCCGGCGCAGTGGCGGAGCATGTGGGACGAGCGCTGCTGGAACACAGTGCCGATGTCATCGTCGAAAACGGCGGCGATATCTTTCTCGCTTCGCACAAGGCGCGTGTTGTGTCCATTTTTGCCGGAGACTCGCCGCTGAACGAGCGTATAGGCCTGCTAATCCCGCCTGAGGAGACTCCGCTCGGGGTGTGCACATCATCTGGCACGGTGGGACCGTCCCTGAGTTTTGGAACTGCCGACGCAGCCGTGGCAGCCAGCCCGAATACGGCTCTTGCGGATGCCGTTGCAACCGCGAGCGGCAACCGGGTCCAGACCAAACAGGATGTGCAGGATGCTGTGACATGGGGCAGAGGCGTGCCGGGAATATGTGAGGTCCTCATTGTAAAGGGCGCTGTGCTTGGTGTGTGGGGTAAGTTTGAGATAGTAGAATTAGGCTGAGACTCGGCTAATTGGCTGTGTCTATAGCGGTTTCGGAGGAGGAGGTACGTTTATTGGCCAAGACATTTGAAGAGATCAATGATAAAATTCGCCGCGGAGAGGCGGTTGTCGTTACAGCCGAAGAAATGATCGAGATTACGGCCGAGAAGGGGCCGAAACAGGCCGCCATGGATGTTGATGTGGTGACCACGGGCACGTTCGCCCCGATGTGCTCCTCCGGCGCATGGCTGAATACCGGTCATACGAAGCCGCGGATGAAGTTTCAGAAGGCGTGGCTTAACGATGTCCCCGCTTACTGCGGGGTGGCGGCTGTGGATTTGTACATCGGAGCGTCGGAAGTAGCTAAGAACGATCCTCTTAACAGCGAATTCCCGGGATCGTTCCGCTACGGCGGCGGGCATGTCATTCATGACCTCGTCGCGGGCGAGGACGTCAAACTACAGGCGATAGGACACGGGACGGACTGTTACCCTCGCAAGGAACTCACAACCTGGATCAACCTCCGCGACCTTAACGACGCCATATTGCAGAACCCTCGTAACTGCTACCAGAACTATAATGTGGCGGTTAATTTGTCGGCCGACCGCGACATTTACACCTATATGGGTGTTCTTAAGCGTAATCTTGGCAACGCGAGCTACTGTAGCGCCGGGCAACTAAGCCCACTGCTCAATGACCCTTACTACCGGACCATCGGCATCGGAACCCGAATCTTTCTGGGTGGCGGAATCGGCTATGTCTGTTGGCACGGAACCCAGCATTGCCCAACTGTCGAACGCACGCCCGCGGGTGTTCCGAAGGCCGAAGCGGGAACGCTGAGCGTCATCGGTGACCTGAAGCAGATGAAGCCCGAGTGGCTGGTGGGCGTCAGCCTTCTCGGCTATGGTGCAAGTCTGATGGTGGGAATCGGCATACCCATACCGATTCTGGATGAGGAGATGGCCCGATACACGGCCGTCAGCGACAAGGAGCTGGTGGCGCCGGTGACTGACTACAGCCGCGCCTATCCCTATTGTGAGCCTGCAGAGTTGGGCTATGTGACTTACGCCGACCTCAAGAGCGGGGAAATCGTGGTACAGGGGAAAAGGGTTCCTACGGCATCGCTTTCGAGCTATTTCCGCGCCCGGCAGATCGCAGAAACGCTCAAACAATGGATTCGCGACGGGCAGTTCCTGCTCGGAAAGCCGGCTGAACTGCTGCCCTCGGCTGACTCGGGCTTGACACTCAAGTCCCTCAAGGAACGGCCTGTGGAGGATGCCGAGGTCTAAGGAAGGAGAAATGGGTCGTGGCGTCGCAGAAGATTGTCATGCATTTCCCCGAACGGCTGATTGACGAACCCATCATCAGTCGGCTGTCCAAGCAGTACAACCTGGAGTTCAATATCATTAAAGCACAGGTTCAGCCCCATCGCGAGGGGCTGATGGTTCTGGAATTGTCGGGCGATGCAGACCGACTCAAAGCAGGACTGGATTATGTCACCCGGCTCGGTGTGCGGATTCAGCCCCTGGAACAGGACGTCGTCCGGGACGAGACTCTTTGCACCCACTGCGGTGTTTGCACTACCATCTGCCCGGTTGGTGCGCTTGCGATTAACCGCGATACGTGGGAGGTCGTTTTCGACGCCGACAAGTGTATAGGCTGTGAGCTGTGTGTCCCGGTCTGTCCGCCCAGGGCTATGAAAGTCAGTTTCCACAGCGAACTTGCACCTGCATGAGATTGCGAAAGGGGTAAAGAAGATGAGCAAGTGGCTCAAGAGCATTTTAGTCTGCATCACCGTTGTG
Organism: Candidatus Zipacnadia bacterium; assembly: GCA_029820875.1. The sequence continues at coordinate 16,637 of JALGUK010000004.1, read as the reverse complement.
TTTGCTGCTTCGGCATTCGCGGACTCCACGCCTGGGGAGATGCTTTTACGGTACAAGTTCGCGCCCGGACAGGCGATACAATACGCGATAACTGCAACCGGCAACGGCAACGTCCAGATCAACGGGGCTCCGGGGGACCGGGTGCCGAAAAACATTTCGATATTGCTGGATGTCACTGGCTCGCTCTCGCAAAGTTGTGAGGAAGTGGACAAGGATGGCATAGCCACCATTGAGTTTAAGTACGATGAGATGAATGCGACTGTTAACGTCGTCAACGTCGCCACTTCGCAGCTGCGTATGAGCGAGGACGGCACGACGATGACGGTCAACGGGAAGGACCAACCGGTGCCGGATGCGGTGCAAGAGCTGATGGGACGCACGTTAACACTGAAGATGGACGAGCGTGGGCATGTACGCGAAATTAAGGGCCTCGAGAAGGTTCAAGAGGCGCTTCGGAAAGCCAAGCTCGAGAACTTCAATCTCGAACAGCTACTACAGCAGAGCCAGGCGTTCCTGCCGGAGGAGCCGGTGAGCGTAGGGGATTCGTGGAAGCACACTCTCACCGTTACTTCGTCGGGAGCCGATGCCAAGGCGAGCCTGCAGATCCCAATGGAGTACACTCTCGCCGGAATCGTCGACGTGGGGGGGCATCCGTGTGCCAAGATAGATTTCGTCGGTGACCTGAACCTCCCCAAGTTGGGTCCGCTGCCAATGCCGCAACAGCTCCGTCAGGCCCCGGTGGCATCAATGGCGGTTCTGTTGAAGGACGTGGTGCAGCAAACGCGCGGGACCTACTACTTCAATATAGCCGATGGTCGGGTCGAGCGGGCTGACGTCAACCAGACGGTAAGCATGCAGGTAATCACGAGCGGGCAGGCGAAGACTCCGAAAGGGAAAGTGGTACCCTTCACCGTGACGGTAACATTGGACAACATGACCACTACTTCCACGATGAAGTTAGTCGGACTGAGTGAATGAACTTTCACCCTTTGACAGATTCTCGTGAAACCCTTGACACTTCGACAATAATATGTTATCGTCCCTTTGTTTGTTGGTCTTCTCCCCAGTTTACCTTTCTCGTTAAATGACAGAAACTTGTGGTAATGCCCTGGAGAATTCTGACTTGGTTTATCGTCCACCCTCGTGATGGCTTTCTGCGTCTCCCGCAACTGAAAGAGACGGATGCAGCCTGTTCATAAGCAATAGCCCGGTCCCACTGTGTAGGTCAATCGAACGTGAAGGCCACCAAAGACTCGCATTCGAGAACATTCCTCGTTCAGGACTTCGGATGAAGAGCGATTCGATAATGCTACACATGGTCAGTCCAGTAAGCTTCGGAGGCACCCCCAAGTAATGGCCAGGCACAAGCGGCCGGATGAGATAGCCGTCATCTTAGACTTCGGCGGACAGTACACGCAGTTAATTGCGCGAAAAGTCCGCCAAGCCAAGGTCTACTGCGAGATTGTTCCCTTCGATACACCCGTCGCTGAACTCAAGTCATTGGGTCCGGATGCCATTATCCTTTCAGGAGGGCCTGCCAGTGTCTACGAGCCGGGGGCACCCAAACTCCCGGATGGATTGCTGGATCTTGGCGCGCCTGTTCTCGGCATTTGTTACGGCCATCAGTTGCTGGCTCACACACTCGGAGGCGTAGTTGAGCAGCGGGAACAACGTGAGTACGGCCGCACCGTATTACACGTGTTTGACAACTCCGACCTTTTCGCCGGAATGGAGTCAGACCTCATCTGCTGGATGAGCCACGGTGACAGCGTAGTGGAGGCGCCGCCGAATTTCAAGGTGACCGCAACCACTGAATCTGCGCCGATTGCTGCAATGTCTTGGAGCGAGCGGAAGGTGTTCGGGGTTCAGTTCCACCCTGAGGTGACGCATACACCGCGCGGGCAGGATATACTTTCAAACTTTTTGCACCGAGTGGCGGGGCTGTCCGAGTCGTGGGGGATGCACTCGTTTGCGCAGATGGCCGTAGAGCAGATTCGGGCCGAGGTGGGGGACAAGCGGGTCCTTTGCGCGCTTTCCGGCGGGGTGGACTCCGCCGTGACAGCCACCCTCGTGCATCGTGCCATCGGCGAACGTCTGACGTGTATGTTCGTGGACCACGGCCTCCTCCGACAGGGCGAGGTGGAGCAAGTCCGCCGGACTTTCGGGGAAAAGCTCAATATGAACCTGGTGCACATTGATGCAGCCGACCGTTTTCTGGAACGACTGAAGGGCGTTTCGGACCCCGAGGCCAAGCGACGCATCATAGGCGATGAATTCGTCCGCGTCTTCGAGGAGGAGGCGGCAAAGCTTGGCGAATTCCATTTTCTAGCGCAAGGGACGCTTTATCCGGATGTAATCGAAAGCGGAGGGCGAAACGCCGCTCGGATTAAGACCCACCACAACGTCGGGGGTCTGCCCAAGGACATGAACCTGCAGGTGCTTGAGCCGCTTAAGTGGCTGTTCAAGGACGAGGTACGTGCCCTCGGAGCGGAACTGTCTCTGCCTGATGAGATTGTCCACCGCCAGCCGTTCCCGGGTCCCGGGCTTGCGGTGAGAGTCACCGGTGAAGTGACGCGGGAAGCGCTGGAAGTCTTGCGCAAGGCCGATGCCATCTTCATGGAAGAGCTTCAGAAGTCACCCCTTTGGCCGGAGGTGGCACAGAGCTTCGCGGTCCTACCCGCCGTGCGAACTGTGGGCGTAATGGGTGACCACCGCACCTACTGGCGTCCGATAGTACTGCGTGCAGTGCAGACTGATGACTTTATGACCGCCGACTGGGTCCGTCTTCCATATGAGCTTCTCGCACGGATTTCTTCGCGGATAGTGAACGAGGTCGAAGGGGTAAACCGCGTGCTGTACGATATCACCACCAAACCGCCGGCAACTGTGGAATGGGAGTAAATGCAACGCGAACCGCTCCCCTCTGAGTTTGAGACAATCCTGTTGACCGAGAAGGAGATTCGCCGGAAAGTGGGCGAGCTGGCCGCAGCGGTTTCGGCGGATTACAGTCGGCATGGGATTCTTGCAATCGGGGTTCTCAAGGGCGCTTTTATTTTCCTGGCCGACCTCGTGCGACAGGTGACTATTCCGGTGACCGTTGACTTCATGGCTGTCTCAAGTTATGGTGACGCGGCCGATTCCTCGGGCAAAGTCCGCATTATCAAGGACGTTACAGAGCCGCTTGAAGGCAGGCATGTGCTCCTGGTGGAGGACATCATTGATACCGGCATTACCGCAGCCTATCTGTTGGATAACATCCGGTCACGCGGTGCTGATTCGGTGCGAATCTGCGCGTTGCTCGACAAGCCTTCCCGGCGCGTGGCGAATATAAGCCCTGACTATGTCGGATTCACAATCCCTGACGAATTCGTGGTCGGATACGGCCTGGACTATGCTCAGCGCTATCGCGGTCTACCATTCGTGGCGGTTCTGAAAAGAGACATCTACATGCCTTAGCCGCCGGCACTCTGAGGTGAGCAACAATGCAACTCTCGAAACTGGAAGCCAAAACGAAGGAAGAGCTGCAGCAAATCGCAGAGAACATGGGGATAGAGCTTAATCCGCGCTTGAAAAAGCATGATATGGCTCTGGAGATTCTCCGGGCTAAGGCTGCTCAGGATGGCTTAACCTTCTTCGAGGGCGTTCTTGAGATCGCGCCGGACGGTAATGAGGGCTATTTGCGCACCAACGGTTACCTCCAGAATATCGACCGTGATGTTTATGTGGCTCAATCTCAGATAAGGCGCTTCAACCTTAAAACCGGCGACACCATTGCAGGCCCGGTCAGGCCGCCGAAGGAAAATGAGCGGTATTACAGCCTCCTGAGAGTCGAGGCGCTCAACGGACAGGACCCCGAAATCGGCCGCCACCGCGTTGAGTTCGAGAACTTGACGCCCATTTATCCCGACGAACGCCTTCGGCTCGAGACCACCCCCGACAACGTCGCCGGGCGCTTCATGGACATCATCACACCGATCGGCAAGGGCCAGCGGGGTCTGATTATAGCTCCGCCAAAAGCTGGGAAGACCACGCTCATCAAGCAAATCGCCAATAGCGTTACCACCAACAACCCCGAGGTCACACTGTTAGTGTTGCTTATTGACGAGCGGCCTGAGGAAGTTACTGACATCGAGCGCTCGGTTGACGGCGAGGTCATTGCATCCACATTCGATGAGCTTCCGGAGAACCATATGAAGGTGGCCGAGCTGGTGTTGGCGCGCGCCAAGCGGCTGGTTGAACACAAGGTGGACGTGGTCATCCTACTGGACAGCATCACGCGTCTCGCACGTGCCAGCAACCTTACCGTCAACCCAAGCGGGCGGACACTCTCAGGCGGTCTGGATCCGACAGCGCTGTACCGCCCCAAGCGCTTCTTCGGTGCGGCCCGCAACATAGAAGAGGGCGGCAGCCTTACAGTCCTGGCGACGATTCTCGTGGAGACCGGCAGCCGCATGGATGACATGATTTATGAAGAATTCAAGGCAACAGGCAACATGGACCTGCGCCTGACGCGCGAGCTGGCTGATAAGGGTATATTCCCTGCAATTGATATTCAGCAATCGAGCACCCGCCATCAGGAATTACTCTTTGACGACGACGAGCTTCGCCAGATTTGGCAGCTAAGACGGGCACTCGCCGCCATGTCGACTGAGGACGCCACAGAACTGCTTATCTCAGGGCTTCGGAAGACCAAAACCAATAAGGAGTTTCTTGAGATGGCGGAGAACACGTTCCGCACGTGAAGCTATTGCGCTCAATAGCGCCGTTTAAAGTTGTCGCTGAGTTTGTCCTTGATGGCAGGCTTCGGAAACAAGCCCCGGCAGCGTGCTCCTCTCTCACTCCACTGAACCCCGGAGGGCCGTAGGATGCGTACATTATCCTTTACCATTATCTGGATAACTATTACTGCAGCCTGGGCCGCGGCGGATGAGGTCCTGTTCGACTTCGCCACGGATGACCTGGGCCAGTGGAATCCGAATAAGAATGTAACGCTTGAAAAAGTCGAAGACGGCGCTTTGCTCACAATTCCCGCGTGGACCGAGGGAGAGCGGCAATGGCCTGGGATTACTCTGGCCGGTAAGTGGGACTGGAGCCGGTTTTCACGCCTTGTGCTCGACCTCGAAAACCCGATGGCCCGCACCCAAATGATCCAGATGGACCTTCGGGGTGTGGGGCGGCCTATTGGAGGATGGACACGGCTCTCCCCGGGTGAGGCCAAAACGGTTACAATAGACCTCGCCACCCCTGGCCCGCTGGATGTTTCCGCCGCAACGGACCTGCTTATTTTCCGGACAAGACCACCGTTTGACCAAAATGCCGCCCGATAACGTACAGCCGGTCAAGCGCCTCAATGTTTCTCTGGCTGGCAATGAAATCGAGAATCGTGTCATCAACCTTACCAACGTCAGCGGAAGGACCCTGACGATGTTGATACGCAATATCGGGGAGAGCCTACTTGCCCCCTCGGTGGAATTCTTCCTACCGATTGCGGTCCGCGCGCGAGACGGCTCGCAGCCTATGGATGCCTTGGTTCCGCTCGCTGGGCCGCATACCGCGAGGGTATCGAGGGTGCGAAGCTCGCATCAATGGCTGCGGCCAAGGGCGAAGATGGACGAAAGCTCGTGGATGAGGCCGCCTTCGACATCATCACCGCCGGGGAGCCAAACCGGCTCGACTACTGGCGTAAGCGCCTGGCGGAGTTTATTCTCCAACGCTGCCGATAGGTGATATTTCTCCGCTGTTTCAATAAGGAGAGTTCCTGGCTTCTTACGGTAAGATGGTTGGGGGATTGTTAGGTAGTGATGGTGTTTGAGAAAGAAATCAACATAACATCTATTATCGAGCGATACGCCCATTTACTCCAGTACTCGCTTTCACCCGTTCACTGCCCACTCCCCTTTGCACCTTACGCGGCAAGCGGTTGGGAAACAGCTTCGGATGAAGAATTCCGGCAAGCTTTTCAAGAGCATCAACTGTTCGCAAGCCTGGCTGCAATAGAATATCGGGCGCAATTTCATTTGGCCCGTAAACGCGGGTTTTCTCCAGTCCTGGCATCGCGTTCCAGTCTTGCAGCGGCGCTGCACGATTATCGGCATCACTGCCCATGAACGCCCGCACAATCACATCAGGTTTGCGGTTGACGACGGCCTCGACCGAAAAGGCCGCCCAGTTTCTCTTGGCGTCGAACGCCACATTGCGGCCTCCGGCCAATTGAATCAGTTCGTCCACGAATGAACCTGGGCCTGCGACCATCAACGGGTCCTCCCAAAGGTCCACCATTACGACCGGACGGGCGGCCAACGGCAGAGGCGCGGTTTTGGAGGCTATGCGGTCGCGGCGGGCGGTCCACTCGCGCACAAGGGCCTGTGCTCTTTCCGTCGCCCGGGTCGCTTCTCCGATTCGCATTATCATAGCCGGAATCAGCTCCAAATGTTTGCAGTCGATAACCACTACCTGAATTCCGGCGTTCTTCAGCATTTTCTCGTGACCGGCGACCTCACCGGACTCGGCGATTACCAGGTGGGGAGCCAGCGCTATTACACGCTCGAAGTTGGGCCGAAGATACGGTCCGACCACCTCGATCCTGCGTGCCTCTTCGGGATATCGGCAAAACTCTGTCCGTCCGACCACACAGTCTCCAATGTCCAGCGCAAAGAGAATTTCGGTGAAATTGGGTGCCAGGGAAACAATGCGCAGTGAACGGGGCAAAGACTCCGTGGCAGCGGCTGGACCGCTGCGATTTGAGCGGCATCCGCTACCTGCAACCAGAGCCGCGGCGAGCAATAGCGCGATGGTGAGTAGGCCGGAGCGCGAGGATAAGCATCGATGAGTAAAACCAAGCCCGCTTGGGCTGGCTGCATCACGCTGAAAAACAAACACGCCGGATCTCTCCCTCGAAAGACCTTGGCGAGGTGCTCAGAGCGGTCTCCTGGCTCCCGGATCTACCTACTCAGCGCGCCTTCCCAGCTTAGCTACTGGCCAGTGGCACTTCGCGCCTTTCGTCCCCGGTTACAGTTGCGGGGCAGCCGTGGTCTTACACCACTGTTCCCGTTCTCTGCTCACCTTTTGTTTGCGAATTTAGATTCACTCTTGGGCCTCAGAACCCACTAACTCAGCCTGTGGCAGATGGACCCCGATCCCATGCAGGCGCTTGTCTATCTTATCGATTAGATCGTAACAGGAGCTTAGTAGGCGCTCAGCGCGCTCATTCGGCGGTTCAGCGTGCTGGCGTCGCCTAACGATAAAGAACGCGACCGCCGCCCCTGCAAGGAGCCCGGCCGCGACTGCAGATACTATCAGGATACCGGTCTGCCTGTTACCGTCATCACCTGGGTCAGTAGTTGCACACACGTCCTTGTCAAAGCCTCCTCATCCGCACAAGAGGGCACCGAAAGCCCGGCATAACAAGCCCTCTGGGGCCGTTAGACCTCCCAGGTCGGCCCGAAATCCTCTTCTGCCGGCTCTTCCTCCAGGCTTTGAAAAATGCGCCGGACGAATGTCAACAATTCCATCGGGTTGAAAGGCTTGGTCAGATAGGAGTCTACGCCAGACTGCCAGCCTCGGAAGACATCGGCGTCCTGAGCTTTCGCGGTGAGCATAATCACCGGAATGTCGCGCGTACTCTCATCAGCCTTGAGCTTTTTGAGGACCTCGAACCCGTTCATGCGCGGCATCATGACGTCAAGGACGACCATGTCCGGCTTTTCGGCGGCCACTTTTTCGAGAGCCTCCACCCCATCGTAGGCTGTCAAAACTTCGTAGCCCTCTCGTTCGAGGTTGACCTGGACTAATCTTACGATGTGAGGCTCGTCGTCGACGACGAGAATCCGCTTCGGCATTCCGGATGAATCCTCCCCTCACGGGCTAAGCAGGGACGTTATCAAAACCGTCGACGCCCCGGACACCTTTATGCTGTCTGTAGCTGCGGATGGTAAAGCATCGGAACTATACCACAATCCCCATCACGTGTCAACCCGCACTCCAACCTGCAATTGACATTCGCCGCCGGGTGCCTTATAATGCCTGCGATCCCTGCCGGAGCAACTGAGAAAGGCTTGCCCATGGAGCGCCTTCTCGCATCCGTCGGTGCTCGAGTTAACAGCGTGCTGAGTTTCGTCGGCGAGGCATGGACGCTGCTTGGTGAAGCTGTCTTTTATGTGCTGCGCGGGTCAGTCAATTGGCGGTTGACCGTGCAACAGATGGCAACGGTAGGTGTCAACTCGCTGCCGGTAGTCCTGGTGACCATTGCGTTCAGCGGGATGGTCCTTTCTTACCATACCGCCGGCCTCTTCGTTCGTTTCGGGGTGAGGGGGCTTATTGGGGCAATGGTAGCGGAGGCGACGTTCCGTGAGATGGCACCTACACTAACTGCTATCGTGGTTGCAGCGCGGGCAGGCTCAGCGATGGCGGCCGAGCTGGGAACTATGAAGGTCACTGAGCAGCTTGACGCGTTGCGCGCTCTGGCGACAAGCCCGGTACAGTATCTCGTTGTTCCGCGGTTGCTGGCATCCCTGTTTATGTTGCCATTGCTTACGCTTTATGCGGATATAGTTGGACTGGCCGGGGGATTTGTTTCTGCGATGCCGTTCGGGGTTTCTTACGAGGTTTTCGCGGCGTCGATCGCGCGTAATTTCAAATACTGGTCATTTGCAAGCGGGTTCATAAAGAGCGTGGTCTTCGCCGTCATAATAGCAATTGTCTCGTGTCATCAGGGGTTTGCGGCGGAGCGCGGTGCTAAGGGTGTTGGACATGCAACGACTAACTCGGTCGTGCTTTGTATCATGCTTATCTACATAGCGGACTTGGTGCTTACCATCCTGCTTTTTCCACCCAGGTGAAAGAGTTCCGACCGCCCGCACCGGGGCATTACAATCAGGCATCCATCCTGCCAGGTGCCTTTCGCTCATTCCTCGGGTGATGCTGTAAGGGGCTGAAGCTATCGTCACCAAAGTCGCCAGTGATTATTGCGGAGGCGCGGTGAGATTTGATTAATCTGGACAAGCTCCAGTACCATATCAACGGCCAGAGAATTCTCAACGGCGTTGAGTTGCACGTGCGGCGTGCCGAGATTATGGCCGTTATGGGGCTGTCCGGCAGCGGCAAGTCAACGCTACTGAAGCTGATTATGGGTCTTCTCCGGCCGACTGCCGGAGAGGTTACAGTCTTCGGGAAACCGATGAGCGGGCTGTCGGAATTCGAGCTGAATAAAATTAGGGAGAAAATCGGGCTTGTTTTTCAGTATGGCGCCCTTTTTGACTCTCTGACTGTTGCCGAAAACGTGGCATTTGGGCTGCGGCAGCATCGCAAGATGTCCGAAGCCGAAATTCAGGAGAGCGTGGCTCAGGCGTTAGAGTTGGTCGGTATGGCAGGCACGCAGCATCTACTGCCTGCAGAACTGTCCGGTGGAATGCGCAAGCGGGTCGGCATAGCGCGGGCGATAGTGATGAGGCCCCAGATAATGCTTTATGACGAGCCGTCCAGCGGGCTGGACCCCGTTATGGCGGGACTTATAGACGAACTCATCGTACGTCTTCGCGATCAATTCGGCGTTACGTCGGTCGTGGTATCGCACCATGTCCGCAATGTCTTCGCTATCGCCGACCGCGTAGCATTCCTTCATGAGGGACGAATCCGCGCCGTCGGCACGCCGATGCAACTGCGCGAAACCAGTGATGAGGCCTTACAACAGTTTCTTGACGGACGCCCGGATGGACCGATATTACCGAAGCACGAAAGCAGCAAGTCCTGTGCCGCAGGGGTATTACATCCGCTGTATGGCTAAGGACTGGAGATGAGCGGCATGGATGGATCGCGGGCGAAGGTCGGCGCGATCGTGATATTGGGTGTGGCAATCGCTGTCGGATTGCTTATCTACCTGACACAGTTCGGAATCGGCTGGCGGAGCAAGGAGTTCTATATCGTTTTCTCTGACGCGCGGGGTATTCAGCCTGGTGCACCGGTCAGACTTGCAGGAGTTGAAATCGGGAAGGCAACGGCCGTCGAACTCAAGCAGTTTCCCGAGTACCCTAGCCGCCATGCGGCGATTCGTGTCAGGGTCCGCCGGAATGCGATTATTCACAAGAACGACCGGTATATCATCGGTTCGGGCCTATTGATCGCGGACCGATTCATAAAGATTGAATGGGCCAAGAAGCCCGGGGAACCTGTCAAAGACGGGGATGTCGTACCAGGTAGCACAGAACCGGAGCTTGGAGAACTGGTACCCAGGGCATCCGAGATCATGGACAAGCTGAATAAAATCGCTACGGATCTGGAGACCCTCACCGGCAGCATCAGCCTGCGCGAGAACATAGTGAAGATGGTCAGGAATCTTAATGCGACCAGTAGGCAAGCCGCCAGACTGGCCGAGAGAATGGCGCGAATCGCCGATGAAAGTAGCGGGAACATCCAGACAATGGCGTCGAATCTCGCCGCCGTCTCCGAGGACCTTAAGGCGACTGCGGCCCATGTCCGAGCAGTTGTTGCGGAGTCACCTGTACCCGAGGACGTCACTAAAATGGCTGCCAATCTCCGTCAGGCCAGCGAGGATGCTGCCCAGATGGTTGAGAGCCTCAAAGACCTGACGACGGACGAGAAGGTGCAACAGGACCTGCGGACGACCGTCGGAAACCTCCGGGAGGCAAGTACCTCGGCGAAAGCCGCCGCAGAGCACGGAGAGAACATCCTTCGCCGGGTGGATACGAGTGTCCAGTCCATCTCGCAAATTCAAACATCCACCGACCTGATGACGCAATATGCACCTGACCTCAGCCGATGGCGCACGGACGTGAATGTATCCCTGTGGTCAGAAAAGCATCCTGAATCCCGATATATTCTCGGCTGGCGCGACATTGGCGAGAGCAACAAGCTCAATCTCCAACAGGCGAGGCGTCTCAGAGAAGGAGAGTGGCTCCGTGCAGGCCTTATCGCCTCAAAGCTCGGGTTGGGTTACGACCGGGTACTCAATTCGCGGTGGGATTTGACCGCCGAACTGTATGACCCCAACGACCTGACGCTCGATGTCAAGGGTTTCTACCGTCGCAGAACGGACGAAAATTGGCGTTTGCTTGTCGGGATTGACAAATTATTCAAGGACAATGATTTCGTGGTCGGCGCGAGTGTCCGCTATTGACGAAAGCGGCACCGATTACGGCCGTCCGCAACGGCAGTTTCCCCTAACCGAATAGACTGCAGGAGGACGAAAGATGCGTATAATTTTAACCAGAGACGTGGCCCGCCTCGGAGCGGAGGGAGAAGTGGTTGAAGTCGCCCGTGGCTACGCTCGCAACTATTTACTGCCGCGCGGCCTCGCCGTGGAAGCAAGCCGTGGGGCGCTCAGGGACATTGAAAGGCGCCGTGCATCTCTTGAGAGCAAGCGCGAGCGCGCTCGCCAGGCTGCCGAGGAGACGATCCAGCGTATTCACGCCCATCCCATCACGATCCGGAGGAAGGCCAGCGAGGAGGGTCGGCTGCACGGAAGGATTACATCTCAGCACATCGCCGAGTTGATTGAGGAGGAGATCGGGGTCCACCTGGATCGCCGGCAGATAGAGTTACACGAACCGATTCGGCATACAGGCTCCTATCTGATTACTGTCCGCCCTCACCCGGATGTTCCGGGCGAACTGGCATTGACCGTCGTCAGCGATTCCGCGCCGCAGGAGGGCAAAGCGGAGGAAACGCAGGAGCAACAACCGGCTCAAGAGGGTGCGGAATCTGGAGAGCCTGAAGAGTCTGGGGAGCCTGAGGATTCGCCCGGAGAACCGCAATAATAGGAGTCCGAAAGGACGACTTCGGATTTGGCGAACGTTCCAAGGAGCGCAGGGGACATGGAAGCGGTGCCGACGAAAGATATGGTTCCACCCCAGGACTTGCACGCAGAGCAGGCGGCTCTCGGGTCCATGCTCATTGAATCCGATGCGGTAATCTCCTGCCTTCAGATGTTGCAGCCGGAGGACTTTTACCGCGACGCGCATAAAATAATCTTCAGGGCCATCCGCAACGTCTTCGAGCGCCATGAACCGGTGGACATGGTGACGGTCACGGCAGAGCTTCGCCGCCTCGAGCAGCTTGACGACGTTGGTGGAACCGCATACCTCGCGGCGCTCATTGATTCTGTGCCCACAGCCGCACATGTGACGCGTTACGCGAAGATTGTCGAGGACAAGTCTACCCTTCGCAAGCTCATCCAAGCCGGTTCCCGCATCACCGCCATGGGCTACGAAGACCCGGCCGACGTCGCATCAACTGTCGATAGCGCCGAACGACTCATCTTCGACATCGCTCAGAAAAAAATCACCCGCGAGTTCCGAGAAATCGGCACCCTCGTCAAGGAAGCGTTCGATCGGTTTGACCAGCACCAGCGCGATGAAGGCTTCACGCGCGGTGTGCCCACGGGCCTGGCCATTCTCGACGATTGGACATCCGGTTTCCAGAAGTCGGAACTGACCATCATCGCTGGACGTCCATCCATGGGGAAGACGTCACTGGCGGTGAACAAGAATATCCCCGTCGGGATATTCAGTCTGGAAATGTCCAAGGAGCAGCTCGTGGAGGGTATGTTGTGCTCGGAGGCCAGTGTGGACTCGTCGCGGTTGAGGCGCGGTCGCCTCAAAGCCGCCGATTGGAAGAGAATCGCGCGCGCGGCGGACAAGTTGTACAAGGCTCCGATATATATCGACGACATCGATAATGGAGATGATGGCTAAGGCGCGGCGTCTGAAAGCGGAACACGACGTCGGCCTGCTTGTCGTGGATTATCTGCAGCTTGCCACCGGGTTCGGGAAGACCGACAGCCGCTTCGAGGAAATCTCCGAAATCGCCCGCGGCCTCAAGAGCATGGCCCGCGAGCTGGAGATTCCCGTAGTGGTCCTCTCTCAGCTCAATCGGCAGGTGGAACGGCGCGAAAACAAGCGGCCGATTCTGTCCGACCTCGCCGAGAGTGGGTCTATCGAAGCGGAGGCCGACCTTGTCATGTTCATCTATCGCGACAGCTACTACAGGACTCGACAGCAGGACGCTGCGGAGACGCTTTCACCTGCAAGCGATGACGGCGACCCCGCTGAGCTTATCATCGGGAAGCATCGAAACGGGCCCACCGGTACGATTGACCTCGTGTTCAAGCGGACTTATCGCCGCTTCGGTGAGATGACGGCACGCGCACCCGACCAGTAACTTCAATCCCGACTACCTCGAGCGGAGGAGGTTCACGTGAAGATTCTCGTCATCGGCTCCGGTGGCCGAGAGCATGCCCTCGTGTGGAAGCTCGTCCAAAGTAACAAGGTGACTAAGCTGTTCTGCGCCCCAGGTAACGCTGGGATAGCCCAGCAGGTGGAGTGTGTGCCTATCACTGCCGAAGACATCTCCGGCCTCGCGGATTTCGCACAGGCACAGTCAATTGATCTCACCATCCCCGGACCTGAGGCGCCCTTGATTGCTGGCATCGTGGATGAGTTCCGCCGCCGGGGCCTCCGGATTTTCGGCCCGACTGCTGCCGCAGCCCGAATTGAGGGGAGCAAGGTTTTCGCCAAACGGCTGTTCGCCAAGTACGGCATACCCGCGGCCGATTTTAAAGTCTTTGATGACCCGGATTCCGCAAAGGACTATATCCGGGCTGTTGGTCCCCCGGTAGTGGTCAAGGCGGACGGAAATGCGCTGGGCAAAGGCGCTCTGGTGTGCGAAGAGTTGGATGAAGCCGAGCGTGCTGTGGACCTCATCATGGTCGAGAAGGCGTTCGGAGCGGCAGGAGACCAATGCCTCGTGGAGGAGCGCCTGACCGGGCCGGAGTGTTCCATAAAGGTTTTCGCCGACGGCGAGAACTTCGTGCCGATGGTGCCATCCCAGGACCACAAACGCGCTCTGGATGGAGACCAGGGGCCTAATACGGGCGGCATGGGCTGTTACTCGCCGGTGCCCGCTGTCTCTGACAGCCTCATGCAGGAAATCCTCGACACCATCATCTCCCCCACTCTTGCGGCCATGGCTGAAGAAGGTTACCCGTACACCGGTGTATTGTACGGCGGGCTGATGCTGACCGACGACGGGCCGAAGGTTCTGGAGTACAACTGCCGGTTCGGCGATCCGGAGACACAGGTAGTCCTGCCGCGATTGCAAAGCGACCTTGTAGACATTCTCCTCGCGGCGACTGACGGCTCTCTGGCGGACCTGGGGGCGGGTGACGTTCGCTGGAGCGATGACAAGTGCGTGTGCGTGGTGGTGGCGTCGGGCGGCTATCCCGGGCATTATGAGAAGGGGAAGCCGATTAGCGGCCTGGATGAGGTGGTGCGCATGGAGGACGTAGTCGTATTCCATGCAGGGACAGCCGAAAACAACGGCCAAATCGTCACCAACGGGGGGCGGGTTCTGGGGGTGACAGCTCTCGGCCCCGATTTTGAGGCAACTGTCCGGCGCGCATATGAGGCGGTGGATAGGATTCACTTCGACGGTATGTACTATCGCCGGGACATCGCTCATCGGGTTCTGAAATAGCGCATGCAGGTTGTTATTACTAATCCGCCATGGCAGGTGATAGATTTGTCGGTCGCCGTCTTGATGGGAAGTGACTCCGATCTGCCGATTATGCAGAAGGCAGCCGACGTTCTTGATGAGATGGGAATCACCTATGAGATGAACATCATCTCCGCCCATCGAACGCCTGAGCGGGCCTTCGAGTTCGCTCGCACAGCCCAGGAGCGAGGTCTGAAGGTGATTATCGCCGGCGCAGGCGGTGCCGCTCACTTGCCGGGAGTCCTGGCGGCGATGACAACAATTCCAGTCATTGGGGTTCCCATCGCCAGCTCTCCGCTGTCGGGTGCGGACGCACTTTACTCCATTGTTCAGATGCCCAGCGGGGTGCCGGTGGCGACCGTTGCAATCAATGGGGCCAAGAACGCGGGTATCCTTGCAACCGAGATACTGGCACTGGGCGACGAAAAAATTCGCGAGCGCTTACATCAGTTCCGTCGGAAAATGGCCGAAGAGATCGAAGCCAAGGCCAGACAGTTGTAGCCGTAGGCTTTTGTGGATCGGCAGGTTTGATGCGAGGAGTGTACTTCTAATGACGGACCAATGCCCGGGAGAGCGTGCTGTTTACTGGCGTGATCAATGTGGCGTTTTTGCTGTTTATGGCCGGGGAATTGACGCAGCGCGAGCGACCTTTTTCGGCCTATTCGCCTTGCAGCATCGCGGCCAGGAAAGCGCAGGCATCGCTGTAGGCGACAGCCGAGGTGTAATCGTTGACAAGGATATGGGACTGGTCAATCAGGTCTTCAACGAGGAACGCCTCGGGAGGTTGAAGGGGCATATTGCCATAGGGCACGTTCGCTATTCAACGACCGGCCGCACTAGCTTTGTAAATGCGCAGCCGATGGTCACCGAAAGCCCGCACGGGACACTTGCACTGGCCCACAACGGTAATCTTGTCAACCCCAAGGGGCTTCGAAGGAAGCTCAATGACGAGGGTGTTTCCTTTCACAGCACCAGCGACAGCGAGATAATCCTCGGGAGTATCGCGCATTCACCCGGCAGCACGGTCGAGGAATCCGTCGCCAATGCGATGAAACGCCTCAAAGGCGTTTACTCCGCCGTTTTATTGGCCAAGGACAAGGCGATAGCTTTCCGGGACCCGTCCGGCGTCCGGCCGCTGTGTCTGGGCCAGTTCAATGACATCGGTTGGGTGGTCGCCTCGGAGACTTGCGCTCTTGACGTTATCGGCGCACGATTCATTCGGGAGGTTCAGCCGGGGGAAATTGTCGTCCTGGATGAAAACGGCTTGCGGGAGATTCAGGCGATTGCACCTCGAAGGCCCGCTGTATGTGTGTTTGAATTCATCTACTTTGCCCGCCCCGACTCGTACATCTACGGGAAGTCACTCTATGAGTGCCGCCGCCGGATGGGGCACATGCTGGCCCAGGAGCATCCGGTCGAAGCCGATATGGTCATTCCGATACCGGAAACGGGCATCCCGGCCGCAATCGGCTTCGCCGAGGTCTCAAAAATCCCCTTCGGTGAAGGCTTCATCAAAAACCGTTACATTCACCGCACGTTCATCCAGCCCGACCAGCGGATGCGGGAGATGGGCGTCACTATGAAGCTGACCCCCCTGCGCGACGCAATCCGCGGGAAGCGGCTCGTGGTGGTGGACGACTCCATTGTGCGGGGCACTACCACGGCGCCGGAGGTGCGGCTCCTGCGCGATTCGGGAGCCAAGGAGGTTCACGTACGTATCAGCTCCCCGCCGGTGCGATGGCCGTGCTTTTACGGCATAGACACATCGGCGGGCAGGTCCGAGCTCATCGCGGCCCGCATGAGCGTCGAGAGCATACGGAAGCATCTCGGCGCGGACAGCCTGGGCTACCTCTCTTCCGACGGCGTGGCACGGGCCATCGGCATTCCCAAGAACAAGTTCTGCTTCGCGTGTTTCAATGGGCGCTATCCGATTGAAGTGCCCAAGTACCTCTCGAAGCCCAAATTCGAGCTGGAGGAGGCCCCGTGACCAGTTCACACGAGGTGCTCAATGCTACACTCCACCAGCACTATGCCCCCAAGATTATCGTCCGGCCTACTGACTTGTCTGTTTCAGCCTGCGACGCATATCGCCAGCTTCAGTCCGAACCTCACAGCGTCTTTCTCGACAGCGG